>JANTGZ010000005.1 GCA_024762675.1 Thermodesulfobacteriota bacterium
GGCTCGTGAAATCACTATGGCTCTGACCAAAGATGATTTCAGAGGTTTTCAACGCCCCTGTTTTCCCGAGCTCGGTGCCTACATCTGCATGTCCGAATATGATGTGAATTTTGGTCTGCCGGTTGCCTTTCCTCCGGAAACATTGAATGATGGTCTGGGGCAGGTGATTGCTGACCGGGGCTTGAGTCAGTTGCGGATTGCGGAGACTGAAAAATACGCCCATGTCACCTTTTTCTTTAATGGTGGCCGTGAAGATCCTTTTCCCGGTGAGGAGCGCTGCCTGGTTCCTTCTCCGCGTGATGTGAAAACCTACGATCTGAAACCGGAGATGAGTGCCTGTGTTGTTGCCGAAGAACTGATTTCTCGGCTCGATAAGAACTCTTATGATCTCATTGTGTTGAATTTTGCCAACTGTGATATGGTTGGTCATACCGGGGATGTTGATGCTGCGGTCAAGGCTTGCGAAACGGTTGACAGCTGTCTGGGAATGATTCTTGAGAAGTTTCAAGAGCATGGTATTGTGGCTATGATTACCGCTGATCATGGCAATGCTGAAGCTCTGCTTGATGAGGCTGGCAAACCGTTTACTGCCCACTCAATCAATCCGGTGCCTCTGGTTATTTGCGGCCTGGATACTTCCGCTTACAGTCTTCGCGAGGGGGGTGTTTTAGCTGACATTGCACCGACCCTGTTACAGATCATGGGGCTCGACAAACCTATCGCAATGACCGGTACTAGTTTGCTGCTTGCTAATTGATTCTAACATGAAATGGTCAAGAGTTGTATTTTGTGAATATTATAAAATCTGTTTCCAGTGGGCAGTTGTCAGGAAAACCCTGACCACTGACAACTAGATAAGTGACCGATTTTCTCTCTTTTGGCACGGTTTTTCTTGATATCCTGTTTCCACGTCGTTGTCTGCTTTGTTCAGTTTTCCTCTCCCACCCCTTAAGTTCTTCTATCAAAAATCAAGCAATTGATAACTTTCTTTGTGTTACTTGCCGGCAGCAATTGTTGATATCGCAAGAAAGTCTTGATGTGATCCGGTTGCCAGATGTTGATAAAGTTATTTCCGGATACCCCTATGCCGGTCTGTTCGAAAAAATCATTCCGGCCTGGAAATATCATAAGCGGCACGAGTTTTCGCCATTGGTCAAGGTTCTAGTGGGCCTGATTCTATCCCGCCAGGAAGTCTCTGAACTGGATTTGGATCTGGTTATAGCGGTACCCCTTACTCCCCGTGCCTTACGGACACGGGGCTTTAATCAGGCCTTTTTTATCGCCTCTAGCAGTGCTGCTTTTCTTAAAACAACCTTAGGCAGCAATCTTTTTATTAAAGCTGTTGAAACCCCGCAACAGGCATCTTTGAACCGTCGGGCTCGAACCCTCAATTTGAGTCCAGACAATTTTCAGGTTCCGAGGCCGGAGATGATAGCCGGTAGAAATATTCTGTTGTGCGATGATGTTTTGACAACTGGAGCGACCTTGAGTGCTGCTGCCGGTGCACTGAAAAGTGCCGGTGCGGTTTCAGTCAGTGCCCTGACATTGGCCCGGGTGTTACGTTGAGTTTGCAAAAAAATAACGAAAAAAATCCAACCTTATCCGTAATTTAATACTTTCTTCCGATTGTCAAATCCATATTTAATACTTTCTTCCGATTGTCAAAGTGGTCCTTGTCGGTTATAATCGAAGTATAGTGATGGTAAAATAGCTATGTGCTATGACTTGTGAATAGTTGTAAATCTTAACTTCCGGTTTTGCAAGCCGATTTTCGTGAAGATTTAGTTAATTTTCAGTCCGGGAGGATTATGAGCGCTTTAGTGAAAAAACTATCTTTAGTCATGCTGTCAGGATTGTTGTTTGCTCTGCTCCTGGAGCCGCAAAATGTTCTGGCCTTAAGTTTTGACTTTTCCGGTACTGTTCTTTACGACAGCAAAGCTTCCAGCTTCGGTTTCCCGGGATTCGGACATCACTTTAAGGGGTCATTTTCGTTGGCGAATGACTTTTTGACTTTTGAAAATAGCAAGGCCGGCACTTCCTTTAAAGATTTAGGCAGTGTGACGGGAGGTTATTTCAACCAGGAAGGCGGCGATTTCTTTTATGCTTTCAGTCAAGGTCAAGATGCCTCTTCGCAAATGGGGATGGTATGGTGGGACGACCCTCGTGATTTCACTATCGGTAAGCGGTTTTTAGGTGACATCTATGGCCTGGTTTTTTATCTCGAAGGCAGTACGCTCTATACGCCGGCTCAGATGATAGCCTGGCGTCTGGCTGAATATTTTGCGACCGGCATATTGCCGACGCTTACTGGCGGCGGCCCAAATCCTTATTACTACGGTTGCCAGCTTGCAGATGGTACGGCTTTTTTTGGGGTTGTCGAAACCCCATTTATTGCCGATCAGAGTTCGGCGGCGGTACCTCTGCCCGCCTCTGTCTGGTTTTTAGGTAGTGGTTTGCTCTTTTTAATGCGCCGTCGCAAGGGGTAGTAATAATTCAAAAGCACAAAAAAAGCCGGGCTTAAACCCGGCTTTTTTTGTGCTTTTTTTTTGAAAAACTATTCTTAGTGACTTTTAACTTCAAAAAGATGCCGGTCAGTGATATTGGTTTGCGATGATTGATTGTGTATATAAAGAGTGTTTGAAACGGGTCTTGAAGATGATATCAGGATTGTTGTCTTATGCGTAAAAGGGGTTTGCGGTTTATTTCCCGAATTGGGGCTTTAGTTCTGCTGGGCTTTTTTTTACTGCTTATCAGCCTGCCGAATCTGATTGATTTGGAAAACTTTCGCCCCCAGCTGCTTGAATACCTGCAGTCGCGGATCTCGGGAGAGGTTGCGGTTGGTAAGTTGAAGTTGACTTTTCACAATGGCCCGGGCCTTCGTGTAGATGGTATACGAGTGCTTGACAAATCCGGCTCACAGCAGATTTCAGTAGCAACGGCGATCGTCAATTTTGATCTTCAACGGTTATTTAAACGCCGTCTCCACCTGTGTCGGGTAACCTTGGTGCAGCCTCGGGTTATTTTACAGGTCGATAAGACAAGCTCTCCTTTGGCCGGTTTTCTACGTCCTGCGGTCATTACAAATCCAGATAAGAAGCATAAAACCGTTAATCTTTCTCCTGAAAGAATTACCGATTCCAGCGGTGGAGAAGTTGGCCGTAGGGAGCCTGCAGGTTTTTTCAGGTCATGGCATTTTGATGCTGATGTCAGTCAAGCGTTAGTGGAGATTATTGATGGCTCGGTGGTTTTTACTGATCGTTGTTTCGGGATGTTGCCGATCCTGACTCATTTGGAGGATTTAAATTCTCTCATTGAATGGCACAAGTCTGGAGTTCCGGCTGAATTTAGATTGGCGGCTCGGGTGGTTGATAAACAAGGTGATGGTTCCTTGAAAATTGAGGGGAGCTTATCGGCTTTACAGTGGCCGCTACTCCCTGGCCGGATGTTTTTGGATTGCCGGGTTGATGCCGAAAACCTAAATGCGGCAACCTACTTTCCCTACTATCAGAAATATGTACCGATGCGCTTTATCGGAGCCCGGGTTGATATTGATTCGACATACAGGGGTAACCTGTTGGGCTTGTTCAGGTCTTGCGGTCGTATCGTATTGCATCAGGCTGAACTTGATTATCAGCAGATTTTCAGTGAGAAATTAAAATTCGACCGTTTTTCAGTAGACTATGATTTTCGCTTGGCCGACCGCTATAATACGATTGAGACGTTAAAGTGTGCGATTGATGCCGATGGTTTAAAACTTAAAGGACATTGTCTACTGCATGAAGCCCGGAGTGGCATTGATGGGACGATTGAAGCTGAGCTTGAAATACCTGAGTTCGACCCTCTGACGGTTTCTCCTCTTCTGCCTTGGAAGATTATGCCTGAAAAGATGAGGAGTTATTGCCAACTGCTGCAAGAAGGGGGGCAATGTGTAGTTGAAAACGCCTACTTGAAAGGAGATTATCGGAAAATCGTGCGGTTGGCCAATAAGAATCCACCGACAGGTGTAATTGGCGGCAAACTTTCAGGGAAAAGCCTGTTTATTAAGGTTTCCGATGATTGGCCACTTCTCGCAATCGGGGCCGGGAGTGCAACTCTTGAAAGCGACTCTCTCGAGGTCTCAGACCTTGATTTCGACTGGTGCGGCCTCTCGGGCGATGCGCTTAATCTCTCTTTACAGCAGCTCTATCACGATCCCCAAATCAAACTTGGCGGGAGCCTTAATCTAGATTTAAGGCGCCTGCAACCACACCTTGAAAGTTTTTTTCAGGAAACTTCCGACTCCTCTCCAAATAGCTCTTTGCCGGTGATCTTCTCTGACGGGTCGCTGTTCGGAGATTTGGCTTTACAGGGGCCTCTTTTACGGTTTCCCGAAATTATCTGGAGTGGGATTTTCAAGGGCCGTGACCTCTCTTTCGAGTTTGCCGGGGAACCGTTAGCGATTACCCAGGGAGAGGGCTCCTTCGTTCTTAGCAGTGACCAATTTACAATAGAAAATGCGACTTGTAATGTTGCTTCTCTGCCCCTAACCTTACAAGGCTCGCTCCCCGGGCCTGCAGCCTGGTGCAGTGAAGATGATAGTCGAGGTCTGCCGTTTGCATTTGCAATATCCTGTCAGGAATTCAGTCCCGAACATCTCGACTTTTTGTTGGGTGAGCGGTTTTCCATCAGCGGGGACAGGGCTGGGGAATCGCCGTTAGATCTGCGTCTTATTGGTGATCTCAAGAATCCTTCCGACCTGCAATTACATGGTGCGTTGAGCCTTGATTGGAGTGATGTCAAGCTGCCTTTTATTGGACGTTCTTTTGAGAGTCTGAACTGTTTGGCTGATTTTGATCGGGGAAGTATAGGTTTTAAAAGGCTGTTTCTTAAACGAGGCAGTTCCGATCTCTCTTTCGAGGGCGGCTTGGCCAGGGGTGGAGCGGGCCGCGACTTTCTCTTGAGTGGAAAGATCTCCGGTACCCGTTTACTGGTCGATGATTTTTTGACTTTGCCCAAAACGGTTTCCGACAAAGAAGTTATAGCTGAGCCGGAGGGTGGAGCTGCCTCGGACGGATCAGGTTTTACAGGGGTGAAACCGGAAGAGAAGAGGGAAGTTCAAAAGTTGCCGGGCCTGAAAGTCAACCTTGAGGGAGCCATAAAGGAGTTGGTGTTGCCGACAGGCGACGGGGCTGAAAACTCTCAGGCTCAAAGGTTGCCCTGGCACCACATCGATGATTTAAAATTCTCTTTTTCAGGCGGGCCGGAAACGGCGGTTGAGATCAAGGAGTGTCGCTGGCGTTGGGGTGAGCCGGGATCTCAAATCAATGTTCAGGGTAAGTTGCAATACCTTGATGGGTTAGATGGAGAGCTAGAAATTAGCGCTCATGATCTTGATTTTGATAACCTTTTCGGTCTCCCTGAGCAAGAGGTCGATGGTAAAGATGAGGAGCCGCAACCCGGCGTACTGGATGACGGTAAAGTCAAAGCGGTTCTGCTCAACGAACTTGCTGGAGAGGTCAAGGCAGACCGGGTCGCGGCTCTGTTATCATGGAAAGAGATATTGGCCCGTAACAATCTTGATATCAGGGCTCAGGCCCAGCGTCTGCGGTGGCAGCGGATGATACTTGATGAAATTGAGTGTGATTGCTCTCTCGATGCTTTGGGGGTCAACCTTAAAAGAATTGTCGGCCGTAGCTTTGGGGGAGGGCTATTCGCCTCGGCTCAATGGCGCTATGCTGATGATTATTTCGTTCTTGATTCTGAGTTGGCGGAGATCAATTTTGAAACCTTCAATGAGTACTTGAAAAACCCTGATCGTGGTCTGCCTATGCGGGGGGGGCATGGTTCAGTGAATCTTATTCTCGATTGGCAGGGACGGTCCTTGAAAAGCTGGAAAGAGAGTCTGGATGGTCAACTCGATTTTAATTTTTATGACGGTCGCCTGAAAAAATTTACCCTGGTGGCTAATGTCTGCTCTTTGCTTAACTTGTCTCAGTTTGCCGCTCTACGCTTACCTGAATTCAGTATCGATCAGGGAGTTCCTTATCAAACACTTTCAGGTAAGGGGACAATCGTTGATGGGGTTCTGGATATCGAAGAGTTTGCCCTGCGGGGGTCGGCGATTAACCTTTTGAGTGGCGGGCAGATCTCTATAGTTGAAGGCCGAGTCGATCTTGAGATAGGAGTGCAGCCTTTGCAGACGGTTGATAAACTACTTGCCACGATTCCGGTGGTCGGTTATATCATGACTGGAGATGAAAAGACCTTTGTTGTGATTCCGATGACGGCTCAGGGGCCTTTTGATGATATCGAGATCAAGACACAGACGGTTTCCGGGCTCGGCAAAAAAGCTGGGGGCATGATTCAGAGATTTTTTGAAACCCCGGTAAGATTGTTGCAGATGCCGGGAAAATTGTTAAACCATTTAGGGGCTCAAGGTGGCCCTGAAATAGATGTCGAAATAGATAAAAAATAGGTTGCCAAGGTGTTTCGATTTTTACTGTGGATAGGGTTGGGTTATCTTTTTTTCCGTCTTTTTAGAGGACAGTCATCGGTTGATGGTGAAAGGGTAGCTGGTTCAAAAGGGAGATCTCAGGTTTCGGGGCAAGGTGAAAAAATGGTCAAATGTGCTGTTTGCGGCCTTTATGTGCCTGAAAAAGAAGCTCTGGCTGGTGGTTGGCGTAAACCGGGGCGTTATTACTGTAGCCCGGAGTGCCACAAAAAACAGTAGTCAGTAGTCAGGGGATTTTTTTGAAAGCTGACTACTGACTTAAACTGTCGTCAAGTGTATTATTTTGAGTGTCTGAAAAATCACGACGACTGGCACCCAAAGGGCACTTCCTGCGGGGCGCAGGTCGGACTTTCTACGACGTCATCAATTCGTTTTTTAAATTGCTATAAATACTTTCAACATTTTTGACGATCTTAGGGTTGACTTCAAAAGGCGCCTGATCACGTCGGTCGGCAGCAACTATATCCTGATCGTAATCGAGGAAGCCAAGAACTTTGATGCCATTAAGATTGTCGGTGATGAACTCCCGGTCACCGGGTTCGCAAACCTTGTTGCCGACGACATAGACTTGATTTATGCCAAGGTCTGCCGCCAGTTTCTTGATTTGCCTTGCGGTCTGCAGACTGCGTGAGCCGGGTTCGACGACGACGATAAAAGCATCAATCCCTTTAGTTGCTCCGCGCCCCAGATGTTCAAGGCCGGCTTCCATGTCTAGGATAATACTTTCATCCCGTTGCACGAGAATATGGCGCAGGAGGAATTTTAAAATGACACTCTCCGGGCAGTAGCAACCGCCGCCGCCTTCAGGAATGGTGCCGAGGACCAATAACTTCAGGTTTTCACGGTTCAGGCTGAAGCGTTCGGGAATATCGTCGACTTTAGGGTTAAGTTTGAACATGCCGCCGTAGGTTCCCTTTTGTGACCCGGTGCGTTCTTGGATGAAATCTGTCATCTCGGCAAACGGAGTAATTTTTTCTACCTCTTCGAGGCTGAAACCGAGAGCTGAGGCGAGATTGGCATCGGGGTCGGCATCAATGGCCAGTACTTTATGCTCACCGGCGGCGATGACTCGGGCCAAGGTTCCGGCCAATGTGGTTTTGCCGACCCCTCCTTTACCTGAAATTGCAATTTTCATGATCGGAATTTCCTTTTTTAAAGAGATTTATATTGATAGTTTCATTAATTTTCGTTGTTTTTGCAATGTATGGTCTTAGTTGAAAAAAATCAAGCCTGGTCGTTGAAAAAAGGTCATATTATTTGACGCATTGGTTTAGGTTATCTCGATTTTGATGAAAAATGGCAAATAAAAATGAGAAACCGGCAACCGTTAATCATCTCGGTCACCGCCAGCGACTGAAAGTGCGTTTTGCCAAACAAGGACTGAGCGGTTGGCATGACTATGAGGTTCTTGAACTGCTTTTGGGGTACGCAATTCCGCGGCGTGATGTAAAGCCTCTGGCGAAAGATCTGCTGCGTGATTTTAAGACCATAAAAAGGGTTCTAGATGCCCCATTGGATCGTTTGCAGGGGGTTGACGGGATGGGACCGCAAAGTGCCTTGTTCCTAAAGCTGTGCCGGGAACTTTTGGTTCTCTATCTTGAGAGTCCTGATTGTCAACGTCAAACCATAACTTCACCGGAGCAGATTGGAGAACTCTGTCGGGCCCGCCTTGAGGGGCTTCCTGAAGAGCAGTTTCTGGTTCTCTTTCTTGATAACCGTCATCGCTTAATCGCCAGTGAAGTGATTCATCGGGGCACGGTGGATATGAGTGTTGTTTATCCGCGCGAAGTCTTAACCAGAGCTTTACTGCATCGGGCGGCAGCTTTACTGGTAGCCCATAATCATCCAGGTGGCAGCACGACGCCATCCTCGGAAGATCTCAAGATCACACAGGAACTGAAAAAAGCCGCTGCAACTCTGGATATTCGTCTTCTTGATCATCTGATCGTTGCCGGTTGTCAAGTCGTCAGTCTGAAAGAGTCGGGAGACCTGTAAGAAATTATGCCAATTATTAATAGCTATTTACAGCGGGAGATTCTGCTTCCCTTTTTTTATGCCCTGGTGGTCTTGGTTTTTATATTTTTACTGGGACAGCTCTTTAAGATTGTCAATATGGTGGTTTCCGAAGGGGTGCGGATTTGGGATGTAATGCGTCTGGTTTTTGCTCTAGTTCCCCAGATTCTGACCATGGCCTTGCCGATTTCGTTCTTTTTTGCGGTTCTGGTTGGCTTGGGCCGCATGGTCGGTGATGGGGAAGTTGTGGCTTTAAAGGCTGCTGGTGTCTCTCCTTATGCCATATCTAAGCCAGTGTTGCATCTGGCTGTTGCTTGTTCCATTGCTGCATTATTGGTGAGTGCATGGCTGGCCCCTTGGGGGATGCGTCAGGTTCGTCAAGTGACCTTTGAGATTCTTCAGGAAAAAGTGACCCTGGCATTGCGTTCTCGGGCTCTTAACCTGGCGTTCCCGGGCATGGCTATCTATATGGGCAAAATTGATCGAGAAAGCGGCCGGGTGGCTGAGGTCTTTATCGAGGATCGAAGGCATGGTGAACACCCCCAGACGATTACGGCTTTAGAGGGGGTGATTATCAGTGATCTTAACTCATCTACCCTGTTATTGCAGCTCGAGGAGGGCACGATCCATGAGTATGATTCGCGGGCGGAGGGTTACCGGGTAACTGATTTTTCTCAATATCGCATCAATTTTGATATCTCCACCCTGCTGGGTGAAGAGGGGCATGTGAAACTTAGAAACAAGGCTCTATCGAATGCCGCCCTATTACGTAAGATCGCCCTGAAAAAGGGTCGGGGGGAAAATTCGATTGGGGCCCAGTCGACCTTTTATGAACGTTTTACCCAGCCCTTCTCCTGCCTTGCTTTTGCTTTGCTGGGGCTGGCCCTGGCCTTGGTCCCGGTACGTAGCGGGGCCCGTTTTCAGGGTTTTGTTTTCGGGCTATTCTTTCTTTTAGTCTATTATTTGAGCGGTATGGTGAGTGAGTATCTGGCTGAATGGCAGCCCTCATTAGCCATCTTTTTTTTCTGTTTACCGAACCTTATATTTCTTTTGCTGGGCGCCTTTCTTTTGAGTATGAAACAGCGTGAAGTTGAGTTTCCCTTTGGGTCATGGAGTAGAATTTTAACAGTAGTTAAGATTCGCTGCTCCTTTCTCTTCTCCTCCCAACCCTAAGTCGGTCACAAGCCGGGATCAAACCTTAAGCTCCAGTCAAATATTTTCCCAAAGGATAATCCGCGGTTTATCAAGCAGCTGTCAAATGGATTCTTACTCAAGGTCCAGACGAAAAGTGATGGTGCTTGCTTCCTGACTCTCTACTGTAAAGCCGAAAGACCGACAAAAATCGATCATCTTCTGGTTTTCCGCCAGTACAACTCCGAAAATCTGCTTGATCCGGCGATCTTGGGCAATCTCTATTAAATGTTTCATCAGGATGGCACCGACGCCTAAGGTCTGAAATTCGTCGGCGACGACGATGGCAAATTCGTGTTGGTCACGTCGGGCCTCGTAGCTTAAGCGATTAACGCCGATTGAGCGGACTCGGTTGTTTTCTTCAATCAGGGCGATGATCGCCATCTCCCGGTCATAATCGATTTGGGTGAAGCGGGCCGCCTGTTCATGGGTCAGGTTGCGGCGGAAACTGAAAAACCGGAAATAGTTGGTCTGGCGTGAGAGTGAGCGGAAGAGCTCATGGTGAAGCTCTTCATCTTCGGGCCGAATCGGTCGGACCAGTAACTTGCGGCCATCGCGCATTTGATCGTGAAATTCATACTCGTTGGGATAGGGGGCGATAACCAGATGTCGGGGTGCACGGACCGCACTTTTCTTGATTTCAATGGTCGCGTGATCAATGTTGAAGTTCTGTTTGCTGGTCTCTTTCAAAAAAAGTTCGAGGTTGACTATCTCTGGGCAGTCGGTGACAACACTGGACACTCGCAACAGGATTATTGCCAGATTCTCATTTAGTTCCGGGCTGCGTCGAGCTAAAGCTCGGGCGGCCGGCGAACGGGAGATCATTATACGGGCCAGAAACGGGTTGAGGGGTGGGAGCATGATTGAGTTTTCGGGCTCGATTTCAGCTGCTATTCCAGATAATCCTAGGTAGAGATAGGGGCCGAATTCGATATCAATGGTGGCGCCGACTTTAAGAGAGAGCCCCTCGTTGAGTGAGGTAGTGGATTTTATTTCAGGATAAAGGCCATAGGCCTGTAGTAGTTGCAGAGAGGGTGCCGGCGGAAGTTTTTTCTTCTCTTTTTTCAGGTATGGGTCGAGAAAGTCCTGGGAGTTAAGATGGTTGATGCTGTACTGCTGGTGGAATCGTGGCGTTAAAGCGGTCAGCTGATTGAGCTTATGGCGATAGCGGCGGCTATAGAGATAGGCATTGAGAGCCGCCGGGACACTGAAATAGATATAGACCCCCTGGTGTGCTAAGGGCGCGGCAACTCTTCGGTCTTTCGGTTTGGCATTGATCCAGGTGTAGGTTACGGCACAGTAGTGGTGTTCAAGATGTTTTTGTACCCGGTCGATTAATTGACGGGGATCGAGTCTCGGGTGGGCTGCTGCAAGAATGATCAGGGCATCGAACTCTTGGGCTTCGAGGCAAGCGGAGATGGCGGCAGAGAAGGTTTCGGTATCAGTTGTGCCGCCGACATCTATCGGGTTCTGAATCAGCTTGTCAGGTAAAATACGGCGCAGTTTCCCGACTAATTTTTTTGATAGCGGAGTCGGCTCAATCTCGTTGAAAAGGAGATTGTCGACTGTGAAGATGGCGAGACCCCCGGAGTTGGTAATGATGCCGAGTCGGTCGCCGGACGGGATGTTACGACGTGACAGGGAGCGGCCGGCCAGGAGCATCTCTTTGAGATTGTTGACCGAGATGATGCCGGCTCGGCGAAAGGCGCTGTCGTAGACTGGGCCGGCACCAATTTGGGCAAAGACCCGGCGCTGCATGACCTCGTGAATTTTCGGATGACGCCCGCTCTTGATGGCGATTATCGGTTTAATGCGTGAGACCGAGCGACAGGCGCTGATAAATTTTTTTACATTGCGGATATTCTCAAGATAGAGCAGGATTGCTTCAACTTCCGGGTCGTTACCGACAAAGTCTATGAGGTCGCCAAAATCGATGTCAAGCAGTGACCCTATGCTGGCTATGTGGCTGAAACCGATATCAAGTTCCCGGGCAAGATCAAGGATGGTGCCGAGGACGGCCCCGCTCTGTGAGAAGAAGGCAATTTTACCAGCTTCCGGCAGTTGAGGGTGAGTTGACAGATTAAGGCGAATCGGAGGGCGCAGGACGCCGCTTGAGTTGACCCCTATGATCCGGGTATTATCTTTTCTGGCGGCACTAAAAATCAGTTCCAGGGTCTGGCGATCCTGACTTGCTGCGATGTTTTTGTTGATGGCTATGGTGGCCGTTTTTTTTAGAATCGGCACTTTAAAATAGGTGGGGAGCTCATGCAGTGGACAGGTCAGGAAAAGGAGATCGATATCTTCACTGATTTTTTCCAGAGAGTCTGCATTCCTGAAACCACTTAGGGACTCGTTCTCCTTGGCGCCTACTATATAGATGGTTCGTGGCAGGGCGGTTTGTCGAAGATTGGTCAGCAGTTCATTTAACTTAAGATCCTTGTCACTGTCATCGCCAGGGTTCCCGGCAACGGCAATGACTTGGGGATTAAAGAGTTTTTCCAGTTGATTGACACTCATGTTTCACCTTATTTCAATCCATACTTGTCAAGGCGGTAGCGCATGGAGCGAAAGGTCAGGCCGAGGAGCTCGGCGGCTCTGGTTTTGTTGCCGTCACACTGTCTAAGGGCTTGCTCAATAAGGTCGGTCTCCAGTCTGGCGACAACCTCTTCAAGGTTGAGCCCCTCCTTGGGTAATTTTGTCATAATGAGATCGTTTTGCGAATTTTCCTGGACAACCGCAGGCAGGGTAGAAACAGTTATGAATCCACCTTCGGGTTCGAGAACCACGCAGCGTTCGACAATATTTTCGAGTTCGCGGATATTTCCGGGGTAATCATAGTTTATCAGAGCCTGGGTTGCTTCCGGACTGAAACCGCTGAGCTTACGATTGTACTCTTGTGAGTATTGTTGGAGAAAATGCTTGAGCAGGAGGGGGATATCTTCCTGGCGCTGGCGCAAGGGGGGGAGGTCGATGCGGATGACGTTGAGCCTGTAGAACAGATCCTGGCGGAACTCACCACTGTCGACGGCAGCCTGGAGGTCCCGATTAGTTGCCGCAACAAATTGCAGATCAACCCTGATCTCTTTGGGGTTGCCAACCTTCTGGAAACGTTTTTCTTGGATGACCCGTAAAATTTTTACCTGCAGGGCGGGGGGTATTTCAGCAATTTCATCGAGAAAAAGGGTGCCGCCGTCGGCTGCAGCCAGATATCCCTCAGTGTTGCTGACGGCGCCGGTAAAAGCCCCTTTGGTGTGTCCGAAGAGCTCGCTTTCAATAAGGTGTTCCGGAATGGCAGCACAGTTGACGGCGACAAATGGTTTCTCCTTATGCGGGCCGGAGAAATGGATGGCGCGGGCTACCAGTTCTTTTCCGGTTCCCGACTCCCCACAGATCAGGACATTGGTTTTGGTCGGTGCGACCTGTTTGATGATTTCATAGATAGCTATCATGGGCGGGCTTTTGCCGATCAGGTTGTCAAATCCGAAACGTTTTTCAAGCTCTTGGCGCAACCTCAGGTTCTCGCGTTGCAGTTGTGAGTTTTTGAGGGCTTTTTCGACGGTTAGAAGGATCTCGTCAACCTTGAAGGGTTTGGTGATATAGTCAAAGGCCCCATTTTTCATGGCCTCAATGACGGTTGTTGTTGAGGCAAAAGCGGTTATCATGATGAGTTCGGTAGTCGGAGTTCTTTTTTTGACTGTACGTAGCAATTCGAGGCCGCTCATTGACGGCATCTTCAAGTCGCTGATAACAAGGTCGTAATTTTCTGTTTCGAGGCTTGCGACGGCAGCAAAAGCATCAGTGAAGCAGCTTACCTGGTAGCCGTCACGTAACAGAATGATCTCAAGAAAATCGCACATACTCTGTTCATCATCAACGATCATGATGTGGAGGTTGCGGTTGATGTTTGTCTCTTCTTTGTTCATGTTATCCGCCATTTTTAAAAGTAGTCGTCAGTAGTCAGTAGCTGGAAACGAGATGTGGGCGCAAGTCCCCAGGATTCGGTCTTCTCTTTTGCCAAGCTGGATATTGCCGTTATTGATGCGGGTCAGCTGGAAGGCGATGTAGAGCCCCAGCCCGGTACCCGTAGTTTTGGTAGTGAAGAAAGGTTCGAAAATCTCTTTGGCAATTTCATCACTGATACCGGGGCCATTATCGCAGATCGAGATTATGACCCAAGTGGGTTTGCTATCGTGAGGACGGGCACTCCCGGGCAAACTGTCATTACTGGTTAGGGCGCTGCTATTAGTCGTCCGGCTTGAGATGGTTACCTCTCCGTTGTTGTCGACCGCCTCGAGAGCATTTTTCAGAAGGTTCCAGAATATCTGTTCAAGCTGTTCCGGGTTGGCTTTAATCGGAAAATCATCCCTATGGTAGTTTTCATTAAACCGAGTGAGAGGGAATTGGGAACGAAAGAGAAATACTATATCCTTAAGTAGGGCGATGAGGTTGGTCTTTGTCTGCTCTTTGCCTTCGAGTCTGGAAAACCCGAGGAAATCACCAATCAGGTGGTTGAGCCGTGTGCTCTCTTTAAGGACGATTTGCATGAGCCGATGGTGGGTTTCGTCCTTGGCCGGGAGGTCTTTAGCCAAAATCTCGATTGAGCCGCTGATGGCGGCCAGGGGGTTTCTGATTTCATGTGCAATGCCGGCTGAAAGCCGGCCGATAGCGGCCATTTTGCGGGCTGCCTGAAGGCGTTCTTCAATCTCTTTTAATTCAGTCAGGTCCTGGAAGATGAGGATCCATCCCCGATCCTGATTGTGGCTTTTTTTTAAAGGGGTGAACGAAAAACCGAGGACGAGTTGATCGTCTTCTCGAGGGTGTTTATAGATGACCTCATGTCGTGGATGTTTTCGGTTTTCTGTAGCGGGTGGCAGCCCGGGGATGATTTCGTTAAGGTTGTGAGCGAGAATATTCTTTTTTCCCTGCCCAAGGATGTTACTGCCGGCTTGGTTGATGGAGTTGATTATAAGTTGTTGGTCGGTGGTTATCAGGCCACTGTCGATGGAGGCGATGATGTGTTCATTTAAGTCTTTAAACTCCTTGAGATCACTGGTCGCTTTTTGTAAGCGTTGTTTGGTGTCGAGCCGCTCCTTGGCAATAAAGCGTAAAATAAAGGAGGTCAGGTAGAAAGGTGCCAGGTTGAAGAAGAGCTGAGAGACTATTTTATGATTGCTACTGACTAATGGTGGCAGAGGCAGGAAGTTTTGAAAAGGGTTGTAGTTATGGGCAAAGATGACCATAAGATAGAGAAACGTACAGTAAAAGAGGAGTGTGATCGTGTGCTGGCGTTTCAGGTAGAGAGTGCCGCCCAGGATAATAAAGTAAAAAAGTGGAAAAAAGAGGCTGTAGAAGCCGCCGGTCAGATAGAGGAGCCCGGCGATCAGGGTTGCGTCAACCAGCAGCTGCTGTTGGATGAAACGTTCGAGCTTGACGACCTTTGGCAGTTGTCGGGCATAGAGTATGGTTAAAAGATAGGTTAGAACAATAAAGCTGTAGAGCGGAATCGGGATCGGGGCCGATTCATGAGGCCAGATAAATTCAAAGAGAATCAGGGCTCCAAGCAGGAGGGTGACCAGTAAGAGACGAAAAGCCAGAAGGTGTTTTATGGGGGTTGATTGATTGTCAGTGTTCATTTTTAATGAACCACTTCTCCCATTTTAAAGATCGGGAGGTACATGCCAACAATCATAGTCCCCAGGATGCCCCCTAAAAAGACCATCAATAAGGGTTCAATCAGCGAAGTGATGGCACTGACTGCAGCATCTACCTCATCGTCATAAAAATCGGCAATTTTGTTGAGCATCTGATCCAGGGCTCCAGTAGTTTCGCCAACGGCTATCATTTGCACAACCATGGGCGGGAAGATGCCGCTCTCCATCAGGGGTTCGGCAATAGTTTTACCCTGGCTGATACTCTCCCTGGTCGCTAGAATAGCTTTTTCTATAACGACATTGCCGGCCGTGCGGGCCACAATTTCGAGAGATGTGAGGATCGGTACCCCGCTGGAGACCATAGTTCCCAGGGTTCTAGTAAATTTGGCAACTGCGACCTTGCGTAAAAGGATGCCAAAAATCGGCATTTTAAGAAACATGTTGTCGAAAAAGTGGTGTGCTTTATCGCTTTTCTGATAGGTTTTTTTGAGAGAAAGAACAGTCACAAAGATAGCCGCTATAATAAAGATAACATTATTGCGCATAAAGGCGCTGATGTTGACGATAATCTGGGTTAAGAGCGGCAATTCGGCCCCGAAGCCGGAAAACATTTTCTGAAATGAGGGGATAACAAAGATCATCATAATGGCGATGACGATAATGGCAACACAGATTACGGAAGCCGGGTAGACCAGGGCCCCTTTCACCTTTTTCTTCAATTTCATATTCTTTTCCATGAAGAAAGCGAGGCGGCCGAGGATGACATCCAAGGCGCCACCGGTCTCTCCGGCATCGACCATATTGCTGTAGAGCGAATCAAAAACCGTGGGATGTTTTCTTAAGCCATCAGCCAGGGTTTCACCCTTTTCAACATCTTCTTTGAGAGTTGTGAGAACTTTTTTGAACTCTTTGTTCTCCTGCTGGGTGGACTGGATTTCTAAACATTGGATGATCGGCAGGCCCGAGTTGATCATTGTGGCGAACTGACGGGTAAAGACGACAACATCTTTTTCCGGTACCTTGGCCTTCATAAAGGGGATGTTGATTTCGATATCTTTCGCTTTCTTCCTGATCTTGATGTCAATGACGCCCTGCTTGCGCAGGCTCATAGTGACGACGCTCTCTGAGAGTGCTTCGACTTCTCCCTTGATTTTTTTGCCTTGGCGGTTCTTGCCTTGCCATTTAAAAGTATCCATAGTTCGTCCTTTTAAATTCTGTTTGCTAAATTACCTGTCCCAGCATCTGTCTTAATTCCATTAAATCGTTACTTTTAGCAAAAGCGTCATCAATGCTGATTTTGCCGGTCTGGTAGAGAGTGGCCAGTGACTGATTCATGGTCTGCATTGAAAACTTGCTCTGGCCTACCTGCATCTGGGAGTATATCTGGTGAACCTTGTCCTCCCTGATCAGGTTGCGGATAGCGGCATTGGGTACCATTAGTTCCAGAGCCATAACCCGGCCGTGGCCGTTGCGGTGGGGCAGCAGTTGTTGGGAGATGACGGCCTGGAGAACGAATGAGAGTTGAGAGCGGATCTGAGGTTGTTGATGAGATGGGAAGATGTCGATGATCCGGTTGATTGTCTGGGCGCAGGAGTTGGTGTGGAGGGTCGCCAGGGTCAGGTGTCCGGTTTCGGCAACCGTCAGGCTTGAGGCGACGGTTTCCAGGTCGCGTAACTCACCAACCAGAACGACATCTGGATCCTGGCGCAGGATATAGCGCAGAGCTTTGCTGAAATCTTCTGTATCAGCTTTCACTTCGCGTTGATTGACGATACAGTTTTTGTGGGTGTGGATAAATTCAATCGGGTCTTCGATGGTAATGATATGCTCGTGACGCTCTTCGTTGACCTGGTCGATCATCGATGCCAGGGTCGTGCTTTTGCCGCTACCGGTTGGTCCGGTCACCAGAATCAGGCCGCTGGGTTTACGCATCAGCTCCTGGATTACCGGCGGCAGGCCCAGTTCGTGGAAGGGTTTAACCTCGTAAGGGATAGCGCGAAAAGCTCCGGCCACCGTGCCGCGTTGAATAAAAATATTAGCTCGAAAGCGGCTGACTCCCTTGAGTCCGAAAGAGAGGTCGAGTTCGCTCTCCTTCTCAAAACGGTGTTTCTGGCTGTCGGTCAGGACGCTGTAGCACATTTGTTTAGTTTCGTTGGCGTCCAAAGGGGGAAGATTGAGGGGCTCGAGAATTCCGTCAATCCGGATCTGGGGCGGGCTGGCAACCGTCAGGTGGAGGTCGGAGGCTCCTTTATCAATCATGATTTTTAGAAGTTCATGCAGGCTGGCCATAGAGGTACTCCGTTAGTTGTAACGTTAAGCTCTTGTGGGTACTTTTTCAGGGCACCCTTATATTTTTCAAAGTGTTTCGTATGTAAATTTAGTTGACGGCTGTCGGTCGCCACTGTTTTTAATCCCGGGCGCTCACCCTTAGAACCTCCTGAAAGCTGGTGGTTCCTTCGATGAGCTTGCTCAAACCACTTTGGCGCAGGCTCTTCATGCCGCCTTTTATAGCCAAGGTTTTTAGCTCCATGGTGTTGGCCCCATTGATGATCGCAGATTTAAGTTCGTCGTTGAGAGCCATGATTTCATAGAGTGCGATGCGCCCTTTGTAGCCGGTCCGGTTGCACTCCTCGCAGCCTTCGCCGGCCAGGCAGACGGCATTTTCGGCAGTTTGCGGATCCATGCCGCTCTGGATCAGGGCCGGTACCGGAATCTCTTCCCTAGTGCTGCACTTCTGGCAAACCTTTCGGGCCAGGCGTTGAGCGATGATTATGTTGAGGGAGGAGACTATGAGGAAAGGTTCAATCCCCATGTTGATCATTCTGGTGACGCTGCTGGGGGCATCGTTGGTGTGCAGGGTGGAGAGTACCAGGTGGCCGGTTAAGGCTGCCTTGATGCTGATTTCGGCGGTTTCCAGGTCTCGCATTTCACCAACCAGGATAATGTCTGGATCTTGTCGGAGAAAGGAGCGTAGTGCGGCCGAGAAGGTTAAGCCGATAGACTCTTTGACTTGAACCTGGTTAATGCCGGCCAGATTGAACTCAATAGGGTCTTCGGCTGTCATGATATTATCGGAAATTTTATTGAGTTCACTTAAAGCTGAGTAGAGGGTTGTGGTTTTGCCGCTACCGGTCGGGCCGGTCACCAGGATCAGGCCGTAAGGTTGATGGATAGCGTCTTCAACAATCTCCAGTGTGGCCGGCTCGAGTCCCAGTTTTGTCATGTCAAGTTGGAGGTTGGACTGGTCGAGCAGGCGCAAAACGATCTTTTCACCAAAAAGAGTTGGCAGCACCGATACTCGCATATCCATTGATTTGCCTTTGCCGAGTTTCATTTTAATGCGTCCATCCTGGGGCAGGCGGCGTTCAGCGATGTTTAATTCAGACATGATCTTGATGCGAGAGAGGATGGCGTTTTTTAGTTTCATCGGGGGTTTCATGATCTCATATAGAACGCCGTCTATACGGTAGCGAACCCGGAAGAACTTTTCGTATGGCTCAATATGAATATCGCTGGCCCCGCGGCGGATAGCATCGACCATGATTTTATTGACCAGGCGAATTACCGGCGCATCTTCAGTCTCGGTTTGGAGAGTAGAGGTGTCGGGCTCATCTTCAGTCTGGACAAGCTCTAGTTCTGAGTCATCAAATTCAGCGATAATGTCATCAAGCATCGATGAAGAATCGTAATACTGGTCTATCGCTTCTTTGATGGAGATTTCAGAGGCAACAGTAATTTCAATATTGTAGCCAGTGATGAATTTGATGTCGTCTATGGCGGAGAGGTCGGTTGGGTCGCTTACAGCTATAATCAAGGTTGAGCCGATACGGTTGATCGGCAGAATGTGGTGTTTGTTGACGAGTTCACTTGAGAGCAACTCAATAACTTCATTGTTGATCGAGAAGTCATTCAGGTTGACGGCTGGAACCCCGAACTGGACACTTAGGAAGTTGACCAGGTCTTCATTGCTGAGGTAGCCCAGGCGGACCAGGGTTGAGCCCAGTCGGCCCGGGGTTGTCTTCTGCTCACTTAAGGCGTGTGCCAGCTGATCGTTGCTGATGAGCTTGGCGTTAATTAGAAGTTCGCCGATGCGCTTGTTTGATTCGGGTGATACCATCAGTCAGTTAGTCCATTGCGTGGGGCTCTTTGGGAAAAATGTAAACATGCAACAATTGTTCCGTGTTTTGTGGGTGGCGCCAGTTCCTGGTAGTTTTCTCTTTTGGTCTCCGAGTATACACGGGCACTCCGAGTATACACAGCTTTTGGGTTTCTATCAACCCTTTAGAGTGTTGGCAGCTTATGAGTTCTTTTTCTGTTGTCTGATGATTTGGGGCTTGCTGAGTAGGAAAAGTTTGCCGCCGGTTTTAGCGCTTTTATCTAGGCGCAAGCTGTTACAGTTTCAGTGTTTTTGCAAGAGTGATAGCTCTGAACTGCAAACTCTATGACCTTTTTGCTTTCGGGTATGGGCTCTAGATTTTTAGCTACGCCGTTTTAGGTTTTTGCTTGACTTCGTTCAAGATTTCACCAGGATTATTCTTTGTTTATGGTGGTTTACTTTGTGATGTTGGAAGGTGTGGGGTAAATTTGAACGCCATCTTTTTATTCTTGCATCAAGAATAAACTTCTGAAAACTAAGTGATTATATAGTTTGTAGATGTTTTACTTTAGCCGGTGCTGTGGTGAATTTGTCAAGTGTTTATTGATAAATAAAATAATGTTTTTTTGCCTTGACTTAATCGTTACGATGTTTTAAATATAATCGTTGTTACAATTTCTTAACTATTCCCACGGCCTGAAAAGAGGTCGAGCGGGAGACTGGGCCCATCCCTAGAAAGGAGGTGTTAGTTGTGGATGTAGGGGCGCATCGCTTGGTCGATGCCGTCAAGGTTATAGTGTTCGGGACAGAGGTATCGTTTTCTTATTATTTTTTTATTTTATTACCACTGTAGCTGGGCCGGAGAAACAGTATTTAATTGATTGGGAGGAGGCACAATTATGAGCGAAGATCGTTATCATGTTAACATTTTTAAGCCTAATGGTGAGTTTCAGAAAAATGAGTGCAAGTATATCTGGATGATTCTGGCAGTCTGGGCCCTTGCAACTTATGGTTTTCAGATTCTATTAAAGCTCGTTCAGCGTAACCCTCAAGGTGAAAGCTTTTTGACCGATATGCAGTTCTTGGGTTTTCCCTTCCACTACTGGTTTACCGGGCAGTTTCTGATTATTCTGTTCATTCTGCTCTGCATCTGGTTCAATATCCTGGTTGATGGTCTCGAAGACCGCATGGGTAAGAGTGATTAAAGTAAGGTTTTATCGGAAACTGTTTCGTTTTGCATCGGCTTTGAAACCGGGTGTTAAAGCGATTAGAAATTAAGGAGTTTTCTTATGCATGCTAGTTTTAAATTGGGACCAGCTATAATCTTGGTCGTAGTTCTTATTGCATTTGTCGGTATCGGGGTAGGTCATAAGGCCAAGGATCAGGACGATTATTGGGCGGCAGGCCGTGGTATTGGTCGAGTCGGGGCGGGTGCTGCGATTGCCAGTAACTGGATGAGTGCTGCCAGTTTTCTCGGGATGGCAGGTCTTCTCTATCTGAAGGGCTATTTTGCGTTGGCGTACGTTATTGGTTGGACCGGTGGTTATGTTATGCTGCTCGTTCTGATGGCCGGTCAGATTCGTCGTTTTGGTAAATATACTGCGGCTGATTTTATTGGTGACCGTTTTGAGTCCCAGGGCGCGCGACTGTTAGCGGCCTTAACCGCAATAATTATCTCTTTAACCTATGCGATTGGTCAGTACAAAGGGATCGCAATGATGTTCTCCTGGGTCTTTGGCATGAACTATGCGACCTCGGTTATTGTCGGAACCGCTGTGGTTTTGGCTTACATTATTATCGCCGGTATGCTGGGCGCAACCAAGAATATGCAGTTCCAGTACTGTATCATTATCACCGCTTTTATCTTTCCGCTGATTTTTATAGCTAAAAAAATGGGTTATTTCTACCTGATTCCGGAGATCGGATACGGCTCCGCAGTCTGGGATCTGGGGCATAAATATGCATCCGATCCAAATAACCTTAAATATGTTCAGCCTTGGGGCGTCGCCAGTACTTATAAGTGGATCGCTCTCTGTTTTACACTGATGGTTGGTACGGCCGGTCTGCCGCACGTTCTCTCCCGTTTCTATGTTGTTCCTAATACCCGCGATGCTCGTTGGTCGGTGGTTTGGGGTCTCTTTTTTATCGGTCTGCTCTACTGGAGTTCTCCGGCGTATGCAGCTTTTGCCCGAGTTCAGAATGCGATCGCTGGTGTCCAGCCGGTTAAAGCTCTGGCTGATGCTATTGTTGTTACGGCGGCTGAAAATGCTGGTCTGCCGCAGTGGTTCTGTGGTTATTTGGCAGCGGGTGCGATTAGTGCGGCCTTCTCGACGGTTTCGGGTCTCCTTTTGGCTGCTGGCGGGGCCTGCTCACATGATATCTACTATCGTATTATTAATCCCAATGCGACTGAGAATGCCCGGATGATGATCTCCAAGGTTGCGGTTTTCGCGCTTGGTTTGATAGTTGTTATTTTTGCTCTCAAACCTTTCGCTCTGATTGCCCAGATTGTGGCCATGGCCTTTGCGATTGCCGGGAATACCATCTTCCCGACCTTCCTGCTTGGGGTCTGGTGGAGTCGTTCGAATAAGCAGGGTTGTATTGCCGGGATGTTGGTTGGTCTCACCTTGACTGCATTCTTCTTCTTCTGGGGTAAAGGCAACGATCACTGGTTGGCCCAGTTGATTCCGTTTACCTCCTCTTCCCTGATCCTCATGCCGATCGCCTTGATGACCAATATTGTCGTGTCGCATATGACACCGCCGCCGTCAATGGAAATCCGCAAGTTCCTCTGCGAACAGGTGCATGGCATCGAGTTTGACTAGTAGTCTCTTTTTAAGAGATAGGATTGTTTGAAAAAAAGAAGGGGCGCATATGGCGCCCCTTCTTTTTTGTAGATTTTTTTTCTGCAATTGTCTATCTTGGTAATTGCTCTTGTGCTGTAAAATAACCTCTGCAAATTAACGGAATCATAAAGTATGCCTACCGATTATAAGTCAGCCGATTTCAGTCAGCTTTATCGGCAGTTTAAAAGTTCTGTAGGGATTGATGACTTGGTCTCTCTGCATTCGCTGGTTGAGGTTGGCGATGATTATCTCTGTTTCCCAGATCTTGGAGAGCATATTGATTTGCTTGCTAAGGGTTGTGCTGTACTTGAAAAGCGCCGTGACTTTTTGCAGGTAAGGCAGGCTGAAATTGCCAAGTTGGTTGAAAGGACTGCAGATGTTTCTGGACTTGATGGTCTGGTAGAATTACATAGGCGGTTGAATGTTGTAGCGATAGAGCTTTTTCTTAAAGGGGTCGGGGTGATGGAAATTCATGCCCTGATCACCTCTTATCGGCATCGTTTAACCGAAAAGGTTATTGCCTTGGTTAGTGAAAGGCTGGCGCCGTTGCCCTGTGACTTTACCTGGTTTAATATGGGTAGCGATGGGCGCCGGGAACAGACTTTTTTTACCGATCAGGATAACGCCCTGGTCTATGAAATAGATGGATCGCCTGAAATAGATCGATATTTTGAAGGTTTTGCCAAAGAGGTGGTGACGGCTCTGGATCAGGTTGGTTTCGCTCTCTGCACCGGTAATATAATGCCCTCAAATCCCGATTGGCGGGGTTCCTTGCATGAGTGGCATCGTAAAATGGATCGTATTTTCCATGATCAGAGCCAGGATAATCTTTTGCAGGTTATAATCTTGATGGATGTCGCCTATAGTGCAGGTTCGGTTACCTTGGGCCAGCAAATGATTGACAAGGTACACCAGATGATTCGTGACAATTTTGGGGCTTTGATGGTTATGGCGCGCAGTGCGGTTTTGTCGAATGTGGCTCTGACCATGTTTAATAAATTACGTCTCGAAAAGAGTGGCGATCATCAAGGGATGTTTAATGTTAAGCTCTATGGTTGGGCTCCCCTGATTATGACCGCGCGGGTTTTTGCCTTGAAATATGGAGATACCGATACCAATACGGTTGTCCGCATCAAAAACCTTGAAGCCCAGAACCATTTTGACGCAGATTTATCCCGGAATCTTCAGAAAGCTTATCGAATTCTGGCTCACGCCAAGATGGTTTCTCAGGTGGAAGCGATTGTTACAGGTCGTAAATATGACTATTTTCTTGATCCCGAGACCTTGAGGGGAGATGGGCAGGCTGAGTTGAGACGAGCCTTGGTCAGTGTTGAAGCCCTGCAGAAGCTGGCCTACAACAGCTTTTTCGGCAGCGGCGGCATGTAAATGCCTTGCATCGAATATGATGGCAAAATAAGCGTTTAGATGCGAGGCACGCGAAACCTGAGGAATGAGGCTTTGCACAGGACTTCCCGCATTGCAAGTTGAGGATAATGGATATTTAAAGTCGATATGATGGCAAAGTAAAATGTTTAGATGTGAGGCGTCCAAAGCCTAAGGAATGAGCCGTACATTAAGTACGGTGCAGTGATGCAGGTCGCAGGACAACGAAGCAGATGAACGTTTTACTTTGTCATCATTCGTGGCAGAGGCAGCACTGGGCTAGAGCCTTGAGAATGTCACCGCGGGTGACGATGCCGACCAGCTTGCCGTCTTCAATGACCGGGAGTCGATTGATACTGTTGTCGGTCATGACCAAGGCGCATCTTTCAACCGCTTCTACCGGTTGCACTGTGATGACTTCACTTTGCATGTGGTCAACGACATAGTTTGAACAAGTTCTGCGGATCTGTTCCAGGGAACTGCAATCAAGGTCAAAGGTGGTAATCAGGGGCAGGATATCTTTACGGGAGATCACCCCGACGACCTTGCCCTGCTCGGTTACCGGAGCCCCGGTAATATTTTTTTCCAAAAAGAGATCTATAACATCGCAGACCCGGTCTTGTGGTGTAACACTCAAAACCTCCCGGTTCATGACCTCGCTTACCTTCATTGATTCTTTCCTCTTAATCCCTGGTTATAGTTAGGTGGTCTGTTATATTATCAGAAAGGCCATCAGTCGTGGCTGAATTATGTTTCCGGCACAGTATATAATAGTCAAAGTATAAGTTTGTCAACCAAACAATGTCTTTAACCTTTGAATTTTTATTCTCAGAGCAATTTATTTTGTTAAATAAATTGCAGTTAACTATTTAAAAACAGAAAGTTTTACAATTTAAAAGTCAGTCTTTTCTGATTGTTTTTTTATTTTATAAAGCATCTTTATGTTAATATTGAGATTTTGTATACAGTATTGATGATTGTATACATTTATTTACGGTTGCTATGGTTCTCTTTTTAGCGTATATGGGATTTCTTTTTTTTATAATATTAATTTTGCTGGTTAAATATCGATTTCTAAATTGATTTTAAGTGGGGGACCTTGTAGATGGCTTTAAAACGAAGGAATGTTGATTTTAAGCGGGATTTTGAGTTTACATTTAATGGGGCCCGGCTTTTTGAGAGAGAACAGTATCTAAAAGATATTAAAAAAGAGGCGGGCAGTGATTTTGCCGAAATGAGCCGGCAGCAGGATTTTATTGGCGATGGCAATGCGGCGGCGGTTAATGCTTTAAAGCGGACCGTTACCGGACTGGTTGGTTACCCGATTACGCCCTCAACTCCGATTGCTGAGGGAATGGCGAAAGCCTATGCAGATGGTTTTGTTAATGCTTTTGGTGAGAGAATCTTCTATTTTCAGCCGGAGAGTGAACTCGGGGCGATGGCTTTTCTTGAGGGAGCGGCCTCCCAGGGAGGGCGTTATGCGGATAATACCTCATCCCAAGGTCTAACCTATAAGTATAAAAATATGTATTCGGTGGCCGGTAAGAGATTGCCGGTCGTCATGACGATGCAGACTCGGGAACTTAATAAAGGGGGGTTGAGCATCCATAACGGCCATGCTGATCTCTACGCCGCTCGCGGTGCCGGGTGGCTACAGTTTATGAGTGCTGATAACCAGGAGTTGCATCACCTGATCCCCTTGGCTTTCAAGGCGATAGAGCAGCGCCAGGTAATGTTGCCGGCGATTGTCGCCGGGGAGGGTTTTCAAAAAAGCCACAGTATCGAAAATATTAAAGTTGTTTCAGATCAATTTCTTAAATATTTTCTCGGCGAACCCAACCGTCTTTTTCAGCCCGATTTTGATAATCCGGTTCTTATGGGGACCTTTACTGATATCGGGACAACAATGTCGACCCAGATGAAACAGGATCTGGCTCTACTCAATGCCAAGAAATATGTTAAGGCGGCGATGGGGGTTATGAATGAGATTTTGGGAACCTCTCTTGACGTGGTCGAGGACTACTATGCGGCCGAGTCGGAATACGTGGTGGTCTGTCTTGGGGCTGCGTCCGGCACTATGAAGGAGGCGATCGATTACTATCGCAGCAAAGGGGTTTCAGTTGGACTTTTGCGACCGGTACTATTTTTCCCGGTCTGCACCGAAGAGCTGGCCCGCGGGATTCAGAATGCCAAAGTTGTCTCGGTCTTGGAAAAAACCGCCCTCGCCAATGAGCGCTATCTTTTGCGGGATGTCAAGCACGCCGCTTACAATGAGCGGACCGGCCGTTCATTTAACCCAGTTATTACTTCTGGGATTTATGGGCTTGGCAGTCAGGATCTCAGTATTGAGGACTGTTTTTCTGTAATTGAAAATATGCTCGCGGAGAGGCCAAAAGGGATTTATGGGGTTGGTATCAAGGGGCCCGAAGTTCTTGAAAAGGTCGAGCATGAGGATTTTGTTGAAGGTGAGGTTGGTGTCGCCTTTATCGGGGTCGGGGCGGAAGGGGTAAAAACCGCTCAAGAGACCCTGGCCAAGATTATCGCCAAGGCCGGCAAGTATGTGCAGACCAGTGCTAAATATGGGGCTTCGCGTAAGGGCGGCATGGTAGTTATGAATGCCCGGGTTGCAACCCAACCGATTCGTAACTGTTCAGATGTCAGCAAAATGGAGACCCTGGCGGTTTTTAATGACAAATATCTTCTTGATAACAGCTTGCTCGGTTTCATCAAGGGGGTAAAATCGGGCGGTTACCTCGTTGTCAATACCGTAAAAAATGTGGATGATCTTAAATCTCAGGCGACCCCAGATGTGCGCGTTCTGTTAGAAAACGCCGCTTTTAATCTGGTTCTGCTTGATGCTACCGGGGCCTCTTTGGCCCAATTAAAAAGAAATTTGCCGGGGACGCCAATTCTTGGAGCTATAAACCGGATCATTGAGTTGCTGCCGGCCGATGATTTCAATGCGGCTTTTCGTAGTGAGTTGGCGAGTAAATTCAGTGGTCAGAAAGCTGCTCTGGTCGACATCAATATGGAGTTGCTGGAGGTCCCTTATGAACTTATTCCGGCCAAAGGGGGCTCTTCTCGTACAGAAAATCCGTCTGTTGAAGCCGGCAAGGCCCAGACCGGCACTGAACCGGTAGTAAAAAAGATCTATTATGACCCGCCTCTCTCTCGGGGTTATAATAAGGATGATGAACATGCGACTCTAACTTTTCCTGCGGTCCTGGGGGATAAATATCGTTCGCTCTTTATCGAAAAAGTGCTCGAACCCCTGCAAAAAGGTGAGGAGATTCCTTGGGACCAGTTCTATAATATTGTTCCGGCTCGGACCTCGGAGTATAACGATGCCAGTTTAATAGGTACCGTTCTGCCGGTTTTCACAGCTGATAAATGTATCGCCTGCGGTCTTTGTATTGCCGCCTGTCCTGATAATGCCCTGCGGGTGACGGTGGTTCATGATCGTGAATATGAAGCCCTGACGATGTCGGATAAAAAACTCTTTCGCCCTCTTGATTTGAGTAAATTCACAGGTTATGGCGACGCGGTATTTAAGGATAGCTACCTCAATATCAATGTCATGCCGCAGTACTGTAAAGGTTGCGGGGCCTGTGTCGAAGTCTGCAAGAGCAAAGCTTTTGGTATGGTCGATAAAAGTAGTCTCAAGACCGATACTGAAGAGTGTTTACTTAAGTCCGCAACCTACGAAAAAGACGTCAGCCAGGCGGTTGCTCCTTACGTCAAGGAGAGCCGTTACCTGCAGCAGTTGATGCTGCTCTATTCGGGCCAGAAATTTCTTCCTGGTGGTCACACTCTATGTCCGGGTTGTGGTGAGGGGATTATTGAAAATCTGGTTTTTTCAGCAGCCGAGATGGTACGTCGTAATCCACAACTGATTGCAGATTTCTATCGTTCGATTCCGGCTTTGATGACCCGTGAACATGGCCGGGGCTTACAGCATATGATCGATCATGGCTTTAATATCTATACTGTAAATGCCACCGGTTGTGCTGAAGTCTCTTGCCTCGGCAATCCTTACAATGCCCGGGTCTATCCCTCAGGCCACTACGGTTTCGGTACTGCCAGCGCCGCCGGTCTCGGAGCCCGAGTCTCTCTTTTTAACGCCTTTCGCAACCTCTATCTCGATAAATTGACCAAGGTTCTGGTTTTTGGCGGTGATGGCTCTTTTTATGATATCGGAAACCAGGGGCTTAACTTTGCCCTGGGCGAAAATCAAGATGTAACCTGGATTATCTACAATAACGAAGCCTATATGAATACCGGTTTTCAGAAATCCGGAGCCAGCCGTTTCGGTTCGAACCGGACAACTTCTCCCTACGGTATGGAGTTGCAGGGTAAAGATGATTTTCATCGTGAGATTGTCGGTCAGGCGATGGTTATCCCCGGGGTCTATGTCGCCCGTCTCTCATTGTCAAATCCGATGCATGCGATGCGTATTCTGACCGAGGCGATTGCTTATAAGGGCCCATCCTTGATTGAATTCTTTTCACCATGTCCGACGGGGCAGGGGATGGCGACTGATGATCTGCCGATCGCGCTTTCCAAGATGATGGTTGATTCTCGGGCCTGGACGGTTTTCACTCGTAAACCGTATGCCCGAATTGATCTGGCTGGTAATCCCGATCCTGAAGAGATCTATCCCAAGCCTCGTAAAGTCAAGGGTAAAGAGGTGAAAACTACGACCTTTCGTGATATTGTAGCCCTTTTAGGTCAGTTTACAGGTGATGAAAAAACCATTGACGAAATTGTTAAAGTCAATGAGCGGCAAAATCTCTATCTCTGGTGCCTTAACCAATACCGGGCCGGTATCCGCCAGGATATGCCCGATGCTGATGAGATTGAGCGTCTGATCAGCCAGCGCTGATCACGAAGTGAGTTAAGTTCTTTTTTGAATTTTATCTCGTTTTTAGATCCGAGGGTTTGGCGTGGGCGGGTTTGAAAAATGATTTTTTGGGGTGGACATTTCTTGGTTAGCATACTATATTTGACTTAATTTGTCTGGTTTCGTATAGTCAGACTATTGAGGAGTGCTAACAACTAAATAGTGACTTTTGTCACCTCGGGGTCAGTAAGACGATTAAGATTACTACGCTTTTTGTGCCGGCCCTTAGCTTAAGGAGAAACAGATGAAACGAATAGTAGCAGGTTTAGGAGTAATGGTAGTGATTGCGGTAGCTGCCGTATTGCTTGTAATGCAGAACCACAAGATCGCCTATTCGGCCAAAACGGGGAACCCTGCCGGAACTGTTGAAAAGGCCAAACCGGCGACCGGAAGTCTTGCTGGTAAAGTCTTGGAAACCATGGACAGCGGCGGCTATACCTATGTCCTGCTGGCAACCGCAGAGGGTGAAAAGTGGGTGGCGGCCCCTAAGACAGTGGTTACGGTGGGTCAGACAGCAGCGTTTGCATCGGGTATGGTGATGCGAAATTTTAAGAGTGAAACGCTTGGTCGGACTTTCGATGAAGTGGTTTTTTCCTCTGGTCTGGCTGGTGCCGGAGGTGGTAGCGCGATGGCCGCCGGCTCCTGTCCCAGCAGTAGGGGGGGGGATGCTGAGAGTGTCTCCCCGCATGGCGGTGCCGCGGGTATGGGCATGGGTGCTATGGGCGGCGGAATGGGAGCTATGAAATCCTCCGGTCGGGTAACCGTACCCCCGGTTGATCTGGCGATCGAAAAGGCAATTGGAGAAAATGCTTATACGGTTGCCGAATTATATCAGCAGGGAGCTGCATTAAATCAGAAAAAAGTCGCCGTGCGAGGTAAAGTTGTTAAGGTCTCCGCCAACATTATGGGAAAAAACTGGATTCATCTGCAGGATGGCAGCGGTAAGCCGGAAACCGGCACCCATGATCTGGTCTTTACCTCTCAGCAAAAGCCGACCGTCGGTGAGATTCTTGTGGCTGAGGGGATCTTGGCGGCGGATAAGGATTTCGGTGCCGGCTATCGCTACGAGGTAATAGTAGAGGCGGCCGAATTCAAGTAGCTGTAAAGATTATTTCTATAAACATACCTTTAAGCCGCAGGCAGATGCACAATTAAACCCGTATCTGCTTGCGGTAATTTTTTATCATTGCTAACCGATGCTACTTTAGCCCCTCAGAAAAAGGTTTTGCACTGAAATGGATAATCCTGAAAATAAAAACATCTTCAAACCATCTTGCACTCTTAATAATATTCAAAACAGAGAGCTGGAAATAGCTGTCATTGGGCTTGGCTACGTAGGACTCCCCTTGGCTGTGGAATTTGGTAAACATTTTTCAACCCTGGGTTTCGACATAAACCAGACCCGTCTGCAACAACTTCAATCAGGTCACGACAGTACTTTGGAAGTTACTGAAGCAGAACTTGCAAGTGCCACAGATCTCAAATTCAGTGGCGATATCCAATCTTTGAGTGGCACCCAAATCTATATTGTCACGGTTCCGACACCGATCAATGAACACAACCAACCAGATCTGACACCGTTACTCAAAGCCAGTGAAACTATTGGCAAAACAATTAAACCGGGTGATATTGTCATCTATGAATCCACCGTTTACCCCGGAGCCACCGAGGAAGCGTGTGTGCCGGTTCTAGAAAAGATCTCCGGTCTCCGTTTTAACTGCGATTTTTTCTGTGGTTATAGTCCTGAACGCATAAATCCAGGAGATAAACAGCACCGAGTCACCACCATCAAAAAAGTGACCGCTGGCTCCACCCCCGAGGTTGCCGATCTCGTCGATGCCCTCTATGGCACGATCATCACCGCCGGGACCCACAAGGCTGCGAGTATCAAAGTTGCCGAAGCTGCCAAAGTAATCGAAAATACCCAGCGCGATGTTAATATCGCCCTCATTAATGAACTTGCATTGATCTTCAATAGAATGGGAATCGACACTGAAGCTGTTTTAGAAGCCGCAGGTACTAAGTGGAATTTTCTCCCTTTTCGTCCCGGCCTGGTCGGCGGACACTGTATCGGAGTTGATCCCTATTATTTGACTCACAAAGCCCAGTCTATCGGTTATCACCCTGAGATTATCCTCGCCGGCCGTCGTCTCAACGACGGCATGGGCGCTTATGTCGTTTCCCAACTTCTTAAAACCATGATGAAGCGGGGCATCCATATCAAGGGGTCAAAAGTGCTGGTTCTGGGCCTGACTTTCAAGGAGAATTGTCCCGACCTCCGTAATACCCGGGTTGTTGATATTGTCAGTGAACTTTCGGAATACAGTGTTACAGTCGATGTCTACGACCCCTGGGTCGATAAATCAGAAGCTCAGCATGAATATGGTATCACACCGGTCTCCGACCTTAAAGAAAACACCTACGACGGTATCATTGTCGCTGTCGCTCACAAACAGTTTGCCGACATGGGCACTCGGGAACTCCGCTTTTTAGGTAAACCCGAGCATGTGCTATATGATTTGAAATACATTTTCAGAGCCGAGGAAGTAGATATGCGCCTGTAAAAAGGTTTTTATTATTCTGCTATCCCTTTTCCAACTCTCTCTCCGTCTATCCATCCTTCATCTTTTGCTTTCGTTAAACCAGGTCACCTGGGAAATAGCTTAAGGCCTGCTGTTCTGGAATTTTTCCAGTTGCCTGATATAATGATCGAAATTGTCGGCGCTCTTAGGGTCTCTTAAAAGTTCTTCCTCCAGGGCTATAGCTGTAGTGACGTCGCCCTGGCGCCAGTGAGCTTCAGCCAGGGTGTCAAGGATATAGGGTGATCGATTTAGAGTGGCAGCTTTATGGGCCAGCTGGAAAGCCAGTGCGTAGTTGCGTAGCGCTTTATCCTGTATGGTTAGAAGTAGCCAGGCCAGGTTGTTGAGGGTTTCCGGCTCGTCCGAGTTGAATTCGTGGGCCCGATTAAGGGCTTTGAGGGCTTTTGTTTCCTCACCGCTTTCGATATAGAGTGAACTTAAGGCAAACCATAGTTTCGCTTCTTGTGGTTTTTCCTTGAGTAGATGTTCAAGGCGCTGACTCAGGTAACGGTAGTTGAGCTGCCGGGCCATATCGGTCTGTTGCCAGTAGATGCCGGGTATGAGAAGGAGTACAAAGATCATGAGATAGATCAGCAGACTTTTTTTCAGTCGTTGATGATGTTGCTTGGCGATTTGGGGGTTGGCCAGGGCGGCTTTAAGGAAGGTGATTCGTTGGGGGATATTGAAATGGTGCCAGTTGGGTTTCTCACCAGCCTGACCGAGGAGAAATCCCAGTTTCTCAAAGGCGGAAACCAGGTAGGGGCCAAGGCCGGGCAGATCCAGGCTGGCAAGGTCAGCCTGGCGTTCAAAATTGCGCAGGAAAAAGCCAAAGATATAACGAAAGAAAAGTAGGTAGAGGAGCAGCAGAGGTAGTATTTCCAACAAAGAGAGAAATATCTCCTGTCCGCCGATTCCACTATCAAGCAGAGTGCTGATTGGGGTGGTGGTCAGGAGCCAGGCAATCCCTAAGTCGAAGTAGAGAAAATTAAATAAGAAGAAAGTTAGAAAAAAAAGGAGGAAAAAGAGCATGTGGCGATATCGGACATGGCCCAGTTCATGGCTCATTACCGCAATCACCTCTTCGCCGTTGAGTAAACGTAACAGGTCCGGGGTAATCAGAAGATAGCGGCTGAAAGGGAAGGCGCCAACCACAGCGGCAGTGGCCATACGCCCCTCAAAAGGCGGCCAGAGCATGATCTCTCGGTAGTCGATTTGCTGGTGTCGGCAGAGGTTGATGATAGCTTGGCGTAGCGGGGAGTCCGGCAGCTTTTTACATTGCCAGAGATGAACCAGCAGGGGCGGGGCGGCGATTGTCAGGATGAAGAGAAAAAGGACAAAAAGAGTCATTTCTCCAAGTGGATGCTGGAGGGCCAGTTGTATGGTCTGAGGCTTCCAGAGGCTCAAAATATCGATGGCAAAGAGGATGCTAAGCCAGGGGACCACTAAGCCTAAGGCAAACCGCAGGCGGGCTTTTATGTAAGCTTGCCGTGGCCTGATCAAGAGGATACGTTCGGAAAAATAGTGGTGGCTCTCTCTCCAGATGAAAATCTGGAGCAGAAAAAAGACGCTCAGGCCCAAGAAGTTGTTGAACCCTTCACTCTTGCCGGCCAGGGGTAAAAGTTCGATCAGCAGGCCCAGATCAGCTCCATAAACCATCCCGGCAAAAACTATTATAGCCCCGATCTGAAGCTGCATTTGCAGGCGGTCGTAGAGCGTGGGCAGTTGGGTATCGCTCAGCTTAACAGCATTCTGGCTTAAACGCCGGCAGCGCATGCGAACCACCCAGAAAAAAAGTAAAAGCAGGGCCATAATCAGCCCCAGGCTGTGCCCTGGCTGCAAGAGTTCCGGCCGATGTCCGGGCCGGGCCGTGTAGATTAGAATGACGATGATGTAGAAGATAAATGTTTGATACATGGGTTTGGCGGTTCAACGTTCAAGGTTAAAAGTTCTGGGTTGGGTCTGATTGGGTTTGTATGTGTCGTATCAGGGGTTACAGGAAAACGTCGGGAACAACACTCCATAAAGCTTTTTTGCCGGTTTCCAGGGTGCCGAAATCGGTATCGATGGCGAGGGCTTGGGCTGGGTTTACAGTTAACATCTTAAGGCCGGTTTCAAGATCCATGTGTGAGTTTTTTTCAGTCAAAAGAAACTCAAGTTCATGCCAGAGGTTTAGATCATGGTTCGAAGTCAAACTGTCAGTGCCAAGGCAGAGGTTGACACTGTTTTTATTAAGTTTTTCCCACGGGGCTCGGTTGACGCCTATAAAGGCGTTACTTCGAGGGCAGAGACAGACGTTGACCCGGTGGCGGGCCAGGGTTTCGATATCTCTCTGGTCGATTTCGACGCAATGAATTGCCAGTGTCGACTCATCAAGTAGCTGCAGGTTTTCGGCATAAGTTATGGGAGAACAGCCCGGGGCTTGGAAGTTGGAAGGCAGGATGTCGGCGGCTCGGAAAAAGTCGGCCAGTTCTCCCCGGCCATCATGTATGAGTTCGTTTTCGCCGCTCGATTCGGCCAGATGAAGGGCAAAAGGGCGTTGCTGTTTCCGGTTCCAGTTTTTCGCTGCCTGTAGGGTTGTGGCATCGGTTGAGTAGAAGGCGTGACCGGCGCGACAGAAGTTTTCTGAATTTGCGAGCTCGGGGTTTAGGTTTTCAGCCATTGCTGGTGGCATGGTTTTGTCGTTGCCTGGGGCGGCAAAACCAAAATGCTGAACCATGAGCCAGTGAGCAAAATCTTTTTTTTTGAGAAACCGAGCCAGGTGGTTGGCGTGACGGGCAGCCATGTCGGCCGCAAAAACAGTTCCGCTGGAGCGCATCTCCTGTAACGCTCTGTCTAGGGCTTTGTTATCGGGAGGCAGAGTGAGATGGGGGACCAGGCTTCTAAGCCAGGGCACAAAACCCTGGCCACCAACGGTCATTCCGGCCAGGTGTGAAATCTCAAGATGGGTATGCGCGTTAATCAGTCCGGGGGCGATCGTCACCGGGCCCAGGTCTATAACTTTCTGATAACTCTCTCTCTTTAATAAATTATAATTGTCGACAGCTGTGATCAGGTTGCCTTTGTCGGTAGGTTGAATAAGCAGGGCTCCGTTGTCGATCGGTTTTTGCTCAGGAACCATAGAGATAAGGGTAGCAGCTCTAACGATGTAGGGGGCGGTCTGATTTTTCTGCCGGCTAAAATCTCTCATTGTTTACCTGATACGTCTAAAGGGAACCCTGAAAATAGAGCAATTATCTTTCTGGTAAATAGTAGCATACATGAGTCGCTAAAGGAACCGCTGAAAATAAAAAATTTGGTGAGCCTTGGCAGGAGCGTATATCTTTAATAAAATTTATATTTTATTTAGTTGACAAAATTAACTTCATATGTATACTGGTTGGTGAATATAAGTACAAGAGGTTTAGACGGTTAGTACCTTACAGGTTATTTTCTTGTTTTTTAACAATAAAATAACCTGTAAGAGTTACTTATTTGCGGGCCGTTAGAGCCCGTTTGGGTTGCGGGAATTGTTCCCGCATTAGATTATTAACGTTGAAAACTTTTTCCGTTTCAAAGTTGTACTTGTGTGATAAAAATAACGTGAATGGTACTGTAGCATTCAAGGAGTAAAGGCATGCCAGGAGTAAAAGTTCTTGTAGTCGATGACGAAGCCGTGATCCGGAAAGGGCTCTGCCGTGTTATGGAGGGCATGGGCTACCAGGCTGAATCATCTGAAAGCGGTTATGGGGCCATAGAAAAGCTCCAGAAAGCTCCATTTAGCATCGTTATCACAGATCTAAAAATGCCGGGAATGGATGGCATCGAGGTCTTAAAGGCCATCAAAATCCTGCAGCCGGATGTACCGGTTATCATTATTACCGGGTACTCTACAGTGGATACCGCTGTGGAGGCCATGAAAAAAGGGGCTTTTGATTATATTTCCAAACCTTTTACACCTGAGCAGATTATTGATATGGTCGAAAAGGCTCTGGAGCAGAGAACCATCCAGATGCAGCTTACCCATCCAGCCGTAGGATCGAACCGGAATGGTTTTGAGATTTTTGTCGGTGAAAGCGAAGCTATGCAGAGGGTCTATACAAGAATCAAGCAGGTCGCTCCCACCGACAGTACGGTCCTTATAACCGGTCAGAGCGGAACCGGAAAAGAGCTGGTTGCCAAGGCCATTCATAAAAACAGCATTCGTTGTAATAAGCCCTTTGTTGCAGTTGATTGCACTTCTCTTGTCGAGAATCTTCTCGAGAGTGAGCTCTTTGGCCATGTCAAGGGCTCTTTCACCGGGGCTGTACAGACCAAGATGGGCTTGTTTAAAGTTGCTGACGGAGGAACCCTTTTTCTGGATGAGATTTCCAATATCAGTCTGGCCACTCAGGGCAAACTGTTGCGGGTTCTCCAAGAGTTTAAAATAACCCCTATTGGGGGAACCAAACCTATTCCCATTGACATCCGTCTTATTACCGCAACCAACAAAGATCTGAGTGACCTGGTTAAAGAGGGGCTTTTCCGGCAGGATCTCTTCTTCAGATTGAATATTATTCCAGTTAACCTGCCGCCCCTGGTTGATCGAGAAGGGGACCTGCCCTTTCTTATCGGTCATTTCCTGAAAAAATTCTCCGAGGAGATCGGCAAAGAGATTAATGGAGTGTCGCCGGCCGCAATGGCCATCCTGGACCGCCATCCTTTTACCGGAAATGTCAGGGAACTGGAAAATATTATTGAGAGAGCAGTTGTACTCACCCAAAACAAGCTTATTCAACCGGAGGACCTTGAGATTCAGTTCACCGCCGACGATCCTCCAGAAATTACTACTGAGCCTATTCCCCAAAGTGCAGAGAGCCTGAAGGAGGTCAAAAGACAGGTCAGGGAAAAAGCGGTTGAGCCGGTTGAGCGCGCCTTTCTAATTCAGGCCCTTGAGCAGAATAGCTGGGTTGTCACCAGGGCCGCCAAGAGTGTTGGGATGTTGAGGCCCAATTTTCAGGCAATGTTGAAAAAACACGGTATTTCAGTGAGAGATCATTCAGAGTAGCAGGAGAGGAGGAAAAAAGGCATGCGTCTGAAACTGATTGTTCAGATCTCGCTGATTACGGGAATTGTCCTCTCGTTTACCTCGGCCCTCTTTGGTTATTTCAATATCTCCAGCTTAAAGCAAGCCTTCCTCCAGAGCGCAGTATCTGACCTCGACCACCTGGGCGAAACCATCTTCAGATCCGTATTTCATCAGATGTTGGAAAATGACAGGAATGCGATTCAGGTTACAATAGTGGAGGTGGGACAAGGAAAAGGGATCGAGCGTATCAGGATCCTCAATCGGGATGGGATGGTGGCCTTCTCCACCCGGAAGGGTGAAATCTGCACCACTGTTGTCAAGCAACAGGCTCCGGCATGTATGGTCTGCCATAATGAAGAAATGTCTTCTGAGGATTCCTGCGCCTCTTTGCCGCGAAGCAGAATGCTTGTTAATAGTGACGGCAAAAAGGTTCTTGGTATGATTAGACCCATATATAATGAGCCGACCTGCTGGACGGGTGCCTGCCATGCCCACTCCAAGGATACGAAACTTCTGGGACTTCTGGAGATTACCATCTCCGCCGATCCCATGTTGTCGATGATCAGAAATTATCGCAACAATGCCGTGATTCAGATCTTTTTCCTGATTCTCTCCATCTCGCTTTGTCTTACCCTGCTTACCAAGAGGTTGATTATTCAGCCGGTTCATACGCTGTTGGAACATACCCGGGCTGTTGGAAAGGGGAATTGGCGCCTTATCAAATCAGTGCCGGGGGATGAATTAGGAGAACTCTCCGAGGCGTTCAATGACATGACCGGCAAGCTCAAAAAGAATCAGGATGAAATGGATGAGTGGGCGGCTACGCTGGAGACCCGGGTCGAGGAGCGCACTCGCGAAATAAAGGAGATGCAGGCAGTTCTGGTCCGCTCGGAAAAACTTGCTTCTCTCGGTGAACTCGTTGCGGGGATCGCCCACGAGCTCAATAATCCACTTACAGGGGTTATGATTCACGCTTCTCTCCTTGCGAGGGATCCACGTCTGGATGATGGCCTGGTGGAGGATTGCCAAACTGTTATTGACGAGACCACGCGCTGCTCCAAGATTGTCAAAGAACTGCTTGACTTCGCCAGGGTCTCTGATCCGCAAAAGGTAATGCAGCCGGTCAGCAAAGTAATTGACAAAACAATAGCCCTGATCGAACACCATAGCGATTTCAAAGACACCGAGTTAATCAAGGAGTATGATCCTGATCTTCCGGAAACCTTGATGGACGCTTCTCAGATTGAGCAGGTTCTAATCAACATAATGATCAATGCAAGCCAGGCTATGCCTGAGGGGGGGGAGCTGTTTATAAAGACTGGGGTGAGTGAATCTGGGAACCACATCTATGTCCGGATTGAGGATACAGGTTGCGGCATTCCAAAAGAGAATATAGAAAAACTTTTCGATCCCTTTTTCAGCACCAAAGGACACAAAGGTACCGGCTTGGGCCTTTCGGTTTCTTACGGAATTATCCAGTCTCATGGTGGTGATATCGAAGTTGAGAGCACGCCGGGAACGGGCACAGCTTTCACCATTATTTTACCCATATAAGTCACAAAAATCGGTAATTATTCCTTTTTCTGATTTATCCTACATTAATATATCTACTTAGACGTGAGAACCACTGATGTGTGGTGTTTGAAATATGTTCAAATGCAAAAAGGCCACCTATCTTATGGTGGCCTTTTTGCATTGAAATTCGTTTAGGATTCGGTTGTTGCGGCTTTTTCTTTTGTGTGTGCCAATCCCTTGATGAACCCTACAACCAACATGAGAGCCGGAACCAGTTGGGCGACAACGACCAGAGCACAGACACCGACGAAGGCGGAGACGAGAATCCCGCTTTTATAAACTACTGTTTCAGCTGCAAATGCTGGATTGATAACTGCCAGAACCAAAAAGATTGTTGTGATTGCCGTTTTCATGATTAATTCTCCTTTTCTGTTTTCCCTACCTTTGGATTGTCAATTTATTAGAGTTTCAATTAGAAATATTTTTGGGCGCTCTTTTGTCTGTTGAATTATGAAAGGCGCATTGAACCACCTGTCTGATCTCCGTCCTGTCATCGCCATTTACTGGTTTTAAGGCATGATAGAAGATCCTCTCTTTACGAACTTTACGGATAAGATTGGGGGATTCAACATTCGAAATAAGGATAATTTTCAGGTTCTGGTTACATCTCTTTAAAAGGGGGATTATTTCCGTTGCCGATAAGCCGTCAAACTCGCTTCCCAACAAGATGACTGTGGCCTCTCTTTTTAAGACATTACGCAGAACAATGCCCATGGAATCCGCCTCGATAACCCGGTATCCGCTCCCATTGAAAAACCCGACGATATGTTTGCGAGTCTCTTTATCCGTGTCAATTATCTGAAGAGTCTGCATGATCAATCTCACTTTCCAGGAAATACCTAGGTAGCCCAATCTATCGGGAGTTGTTTTACTTTACATTACCAGAAGCTGTTTCACGGTTCTTTGCTTTCCCGAAAACACCCGCCATCATAGAACCAAACATTATCAAAGCTGGGACAAACTGTAAGGTAACGATAAGAGCCAAAAATCCAAGAAAAATCCATCCAGCGAGGCCGAACTCAGTACCCTCGGCGCCGGTCGCGGCAAAAGCCGAATTTGCATACATGATGGTCATCAGTGTGACGATACGTAATGTGTTCTTCATTTTTCTCACCTCCGCTTAGCTTCAAAAGACTTCAATGTCTTTCGCGTTGTATGTTTTGCATTATATTCTTTATACAATCTACATAACTGCATGGGGCGTGCCAGTTGTAAAATAAATCACATTAGTTTTATAAGGTCTTGAATTTACACGTTTTGAGGTTTTTAGGTGGGGGAAGATGATGCACTGTATTACGGCCGGATGTATATGATTTTTATACAATAAATTAGCTGATAGGGATCAAATAGAGATATCGAAAATCATAACCCTGTAAAAATTAAAGGATTATCCGATATCATTTGGGAGTATACGAAAAAAGTGCTCCTTATTTCCGGATTTATCTTTCAAGATATGGGAAGCTGCCGGAGATGAGCTCTTTCGTACGAAGGTAGATGGAATGGAAGGGAAAATTGTTTTTTTTGGGGGGGTGAGTTTGCCGATGGTAACAAATGTTACCTTATCTATTTGTTCAGGAGTAGGACTTTGATGTTGCCACCATCATTTTTCCAAGTATGCGAGGACCTTCTCTTCTTCTTTTATGGCCTCGCTGCAGCCGGACCAGACCCGGTAGTTCTCAAGGCCGAGAATCGTCAGGCCGGCGATGAACACCGGCCAGAAATTATCCCGAAGCGCGTCGGTATAATAATAGAATAGATAAAATGCCGAAAGATAGCCGATATGTGACCAACCTCGAAAGCGGCGAGGCCCGGTGTTCATATGGCCAAATATGAGAATGAGGGCTGAAAAAGCGTAGACGATCAGGGCAATGCTGATGAGGGAGGGTGAGGGTGATGCACCTAGAAAGATTCTGACTTCCTCGGATATCGGGGGGAGAAACCGGAAATTGGCCGCGGCCCCTAGGCTGACCAGGAAAAAGAGGGCCATCCACCATTGACCATAGCGTATCTGTTTTTTAAGGTAGCGGATTCGAATATGAATTTCCTGGCGCCGTGAGTCCGGGCTCAGTACACCCTCATCAGGGGATAAGTGATGATTTTGTTTCTGCTTCCGCCGTAAAAACACTCAAAAACCCCCATTTGCCTAACAACTTTGAAAGGTTGCTGAGCCCCCGGCCTTAAGAACTAAATCAAATTATACACCCTTTCCTTGTGTCTAGTTATCAGCTTTCTTACTTTTTTTCAATGCCATTTCAGCAAGATGTTTTTCTCTAGCCATATCAAAATAGATCTCGCCAAGGATCTCAACCTCATTGACTCCTTTGGGATAATCATTATCCAGACTTCCCCCGGAAACCTTTTTTACATAGTCCATCAACTGGCTGATGGGTATCAGCAGGTTTCGTCTGAGGAGGGCGCTGACGCCGCCTACCGATAATATAAGAATCATAATGCAGAAGACTATCATTTTCCAGCGCAGAGTCAGCAGCCTACTGTCCATAGAATCAGTTGACAGGCCGATGTCCAGGGTGCCGAGAACTTTCTGTTGGGAGGGGTGAAAGTGGCATTCACCCGCAGAGCATTGTGAGTCATTATATATTGGAGAGGTGATGGCCAACACATTGCGGTTTTGGGCATTGACAAAGCGTCTCGCCAGTTCCATGGAGCCCAAACGTAATGCAGGCTCTGAACCGCTGTGACACTCAATGCATCCGGCTGTGGATTTGTCTACAACCTGATTTAACTCCTCAGGCTTCGAGGAGAACATGATAACCCCCTCTTTATTGAAGATCCGGAGATGTTCGACTCCCTCCTGGTCTCCGATACTGTTAATAATATGGTAAAGATTTTTCCGGTCATCCGTCATCATGGCGTATCGGGTTGAAGTGACAACAGTAGCAGCGAGGTTGGTCTCCTGCTGTACCGCAGTTTCCAGAAGATCCTCTTTAATAGAGGAACACAGGATTAAGCTGCAGATGATGACAAAACCAGTCAGGGAAAGTGCTACCGGGACGATTGCTTTGGAAGCTAAGTTGTTGAACATGTCCGATCCTCCTTTCTGGTCTTCCGGTTTCCTCGTTGGGGTATTTTAAAAATACTCTTGATGGTGTCTCACCAAAGCTGTACTTTCAGCGGAGGTGAAAAAATTACTGGAACCGTCATACCGACAGAAAGCCGGTATGGCGGTTTAGAGAAGTTTACGAGGACATCTCACTTACTAACTGTTGCTTGGCTTGAGCTGGGCTAGGGTCAGCCAGGTCGGGCACGGGTACGGAGACCAGCTCAGCTGCCGGTTCAGTCTTCCACGAATACAGTATTGGCAGTCGATAGAGAATAAAACGATAGACTGTTACGAACAGGAAAAATATAGTTACGCTTATGATCGTTTCCAATAGAGGGGGCCACTCCTGGTAAAGGTTCCAGTTGAAAGTGATCAAGACTGTGTTAAGTCGGTTCATCAATAATCCGCCAATCGTTAGAAACGCTGTAAAGCGGATCAGGCCAACGCTTTTTCTTCTAATACCGAAAGAGAAAAGGGTGACAGGCAGGATTACTCCTAGAAAGATCTCTGCCATATACAATTTCCCCCATCCGGTGGCCAGGTAGGACCATTGATTGTCATGGATAAGCCCGATAAGCTTAATCACAAAATAGGTTACCAGAGCCATGCTTGCACCTTTGGCCAGACCGATAGTGATGGTGTCGAGATTATCCAAAAACTCATCACCGCAACGCCAGGCCATGGTCTTTTTAACAATGGTACTGACCGCAATAACCATGCAAAGGCCGGCAAAAACCGCAGAACAGAGGAAGAAGATCCACATGAACTCCGCCGAGTACCAGAGCGGGTGTACTTTCCCCGGTGCATAAGTAAGGAGGGTTCCTAAGGCTCCCTGATGGAGCGTCGAAAGGATGATTCCCGCCACAGTTAAGCCGATGGTTCCTTTATGGATATAGTTCTTCGCGGTGGGCCAGTTGATCCATTCAAAAAATGCTTCGGAGACTTCCAGTACCTGTACTGTCAGGTAGGTTGCAACATGCCAGCCCACCAAAAAGAGAACCGCCGCCGTACCCCAGGCGACAACCATGGGGTAGTAGAGCCGCCAAGGGCAACCAAGGTCTACCAGAAGAAAAACAACCGCAAAGAAATATCCGAGCAAGCCGTTGAGCAGCGCCAGGTTTAGTATGGGCTTGAATCCTTTGTGTCCGAAAAGTTCCACCGTCGTGCCGAGCAGAAATCCCGAGGCCGAGAGCGGCACCATACAGAAAAGACCAAAGCCTAAGAAAAGGCCCCATGGATAATCGAAACCGCCGTGCATAACCGAGCCCAGTCCATTGATATACCTGTAGACAATAACCGGCAGGCCGACGGCAAAGATCATAAACAGGAACCAATTGAAAGGATTACGCCGAAGTTGCTGGAAATACTCTTTAGGAGATAATCCCAGCAGCAGTTTCTGCATTATACTCCACTGATGGCCATCAGTCGGATCGTTTAGAGAGTCAACCGGCTTAAAGCCTTCTTTTATAAAATGTTTCATTCTCCTTGAACCTCCACTCTATTTTTAGACTCCTTATCCTTTTTCTCTCCCTTGCCCCCTTTTGCTAAGAGGTGAAATCCCAGAAACATGGCCGGCCAGATGCCTAAGACCATCGGTACGATGCCCAGGAAACTCTTGGTGTTGTCCAAGATCGGATGGTGCTGAAGGGTAGTGTTGAAATCTACTTGATCGAAGGGGACACTGGATAGATACATCCAGGAGGTACCGCCGACTTCGGTTTCCCCGTAGACATGATCCACATACTTTTTCGGGTTCGCTTTAATCCGTTCATGGGCGGTTTTTACAAGGGTCTTCCGGTGGCCGAAAGTTAGAGCATCTTGTGGGCAGGCTTCGACACAGGCCGGCGGTTTCCCATTTTTGAGACGGCTATCGTAGCAGAAGTTACATTTTATTATCTGAGGGTGTAAAGCACTGTCATAGGTGTAGGCCGGCATACTGAAGGGGCAGGCAACCATACACATTCTACAGCCAACGCAGACATCCGCGTTGTAGATGACCGCACCCTCTTTGGTTTTCGTGTAAGCGTTAACAAAGCATGAGGTCAGACAGGCCGGTTCACTGCAATGAAAGCACTGGAGTTTCCGGTAGACCGGTGCACCTTGATCTTTTGTCTCATAGCGGTTGACCACCGTGTAGGCTTTTTCAGTGGTTCTGCGTTTCTGTTTACCTTCGTGAAATACCTGGTCGAAAACTGAGAAGTCGTCAAAAGGAAGGGCCGGTTCCGGAAGGCCATGTTCTTTATTGCACGCCGCTTCGCAGGTACGACAGCCGATGCAGCGGGTAAGATCCACCAAGACCCCCATACTTTCAGGGTAACCTTCGAACTCCTTCATAGCAAAAGCTTTTTTAGTGGAGGACATCGCCGCGGCGGCGCTGCCGCCAGCGACGACGGTCGATTTGAGAAATTTTCTCCGGCTTATACCACTCATAATGATCTATCCCCCTTTCCTTGTTGAAAAATAATCTCTTTCTCGAAAAAACTATTCATGACTGCCTCCAGTTCCACCGCCTGTGGGTGCATATTTGCCGGAACGATAAAAACGATCACCGGCGTCAGTTCTTTCATGACAGCTTGCACACTCTGAAGGTGCTTCCATTTCAATATGGCAGGTGAAACATCTCAGGTGATAGGCACCCTTGAGTCCTGTTATATCGACATGGTAGCGATTCGGATCAGTTTCCATCTTCGTTAGATACTCAACCGTGAATGGATCTTCGACATGACAATCTCTGCAGGCGACAGAGGTTGTCCCTTTACTATTGGAATGGCATCTGGCGCACTGTTTATCGGCAACCCCATTGCCAAACACATGATGGTGGCAGACAGAACAGTCCTCCTCGACGCCGACATGTAGTTCGTGGTCAAAATCAACTCCATTGTAAAGGTGGGACAGGGAGTCTATGCGCACGGAATCTGGAGGCTCGCCACCAGCGCCAAAAGCCGGTGCGACGAGAAAACACAGTGCCACGATCGTCCCTTTCAGGGCCCATCTTTTTCTACTTTTCATTCGTTCGTTCCTCCTCGAATGTTCAGAAATACTATTTGTTTCCGTTATCAGCATCTTTATCGTACATGATAACTTTCCTATAAAAAAATGGAAATGCGATCAAAAACCCGACGCAGACGAGATATTCGACAGCCTTGATATAATCGTAGTATTCGACCAAGGTGCCAATCGCAACGGGTTCGCCGATAGTGTTGAAAAAATTAGTTAGTTGTTCGCCCATTTAAAGATCTCCTTTTACAGTTAGTTTCCATTCGTTGAGGATTCGACCACCGGAACCTCCTTTTTTTGTCCCATGCCGACTGATGCCTTGATGAACCCAAGCACCAGCATAAGAGCGGGAACCAGCTGAGCCACAACAATCAATGCACAGATGCCGACAAAGACGCTGACCAGAACCCCGCTCTTGTAAACCACCGTTTTCGCGGCAAATGCCGGATTGATAACCGCCAGAACCAAAAAGAGTGTTGAGATCGCCGTTTTCATGATTAATTCTCCTTTTACTTTTTGCCCTACCGCTGGAAATATTATCGTTAGAGTTCCTTGGTAGAACCTTTTTGGGACAGCCTTCTGTCCGTTGAGTTGTGAAAAGCACATTCCACTACCTGTCTTAGCTCCTCTCTGTCATCGCCGTTTACAGGCTTTAAGGCATGATAGAAGATTCCCTCTTTACGAAATCTTCGGATAAGCGGGAGGGACTCCTCGTTTGATATGAGAATAATGGTTAAATTTCGGTTGCACGTTTTTAACAGGGGGATGATTTCCATTGCCGATAACCCGTCGAACTCACTTCCCAAGAGGACGACATCAGCCTCTTTTTTCAGGACGTTTCGCAGAACAACATCCACGGAATTAGCCTCTATGACTTTGTACTCGCTCCCACTGAAAAATCCGCCGATCCGCCTGCTGGTTTCATCATCCTTGTCAGCTATAAGAAGAAGCTGCATATTCATCCCCCTTCTAAGGAAATACTGCGGTAGCCCATTCAATCAGGAGTTGTTGGCCTTTCCATTGTTCATAACTTCTTCATGGTTTTTCGCTTTGCCGAAGATAGCCGCCATCATAGACCCAAACATCATTACGGCCGGGAGAAGTTGGAAGGCAACTATAAGGGCCAGAAATCCGACAAAAATCCATCCTATAAGACCGAATCCACCACCCTCGGCACCGCTCGCGGCAAAAGCTGAATTTGCGTACAGGATGGCACTCACTGTAACGATACGAAATATGTTCTTCATTTTTCTCACCTCCGCCTAGCTACAGGAGTCATCAACGCCTCCTGTATTATATAAACTATAGAATTCTTTATACAATCTACAGTATTGCATAGAGCGTTCCATCTGTTAAATAAATCACATAGGTTTGTTTAAGGTGTTGAATTTACAGCTTTATATGGTGTGAATTGGGGGTGCAGGTGAGTTCTTTTATTGCATCAGGATGTATAAAAGTTTTGTACATTGTATACGTTGACATGGATCGTTTGGGACTGTTGGATAATCTAAATCACTGAAAAATAAAGGATTATCTGATATTGTTTGGGAGTATACAAAAAAAGTGCCCCATATTTTATTCCACCTCCATATTCGTATCATCCTTTCTTTCTACTTTTTATAAGATCGTACAAGATGGTTAATTTTACGTTTAAAAGACTTAAGGAGTATTTTTTATCGGAAAACCTTACAATGTTCTTTTTTTAGCTGAGGTTCGATGCGAAATTTGATGATTTTACATGTTTTGGCAGCTGGTGTGAATGTTGCTAGGATTCAGGGTTGTGTCGAAAAATATAACAAGTTCGAAAGATTCAGGTGTGCAAATATGGAGCAAAGAGTATTGACCAGGTATCGTCTTCAGGTTCCGGCTCATGTTGAAACTATGATTAGCGGTGGAGATGTTCGTTCATATGAATGGAAAACCCGTGATGTCTCATCTCGTGGAGCGTTCCTTTTGACCAATGGTCAATTGGTGGAAAATGGTACGGATATTAAAGTCAATCTCTATCTCAACTCATTTTCAGGTTCCGGTTCATGGGTTGCAATGAATGGCCGGGTGGTTCGAGTTGAGAGTGAAGGTGTCGGGGTCTGTTTTAATGGTCAATATCAATTTTCCAGCAATGAGCCAGGTCTTGAAATGTAGTTACTTAACCATCCCCGAGACTTTTTTACGAATGCAAGTTTTTATGTTGCTATTCAGCAACATAAAAACTTGCATTCGTTGTCTGATAATGAGATGAAAAAAAGGAGGATATTGGTTTGTAGAGATTAGTAGTCTGAATCAGCAAAGATTTTAGCCAAGGGATATAATGGCCGGTTTTTTTATTCATACCAGTAATCAGTTGGAAGTGTTGGCCCGAGTGTTGGCCGGTTTCCTGGTTGAGAAAAAAACTGTAGGCATCTTGGAACCCGAGGTTGTGGTGGTTCCGAGTCGGGGACTGGAACGTTGGTTGAAACTCTATCTGGCTCGGGTCAACGGGATTTCAGCTAACCTGGAATTTCCTTTCCCCCAGGCTTTTCTTGAGGATAAGATCTTTGCCAATCTGCGACGCTGGATAGACCCGGGTGTGGTCTCCAATCCTTTTGCCCAGGAGGTAATGGCCTGGAAGATCTTTTTTGCGCTTGAGTCAGGTAGTGGCCCTGGGAGCGAACCGGGTTTTGGGCGGTCGCCGGAACTTGATAACTATCTGGCCATGACTGGTGACGAACTTTCTCGTTATCATCTGTCGCTCTCTTTAGCCGACCTCTTTGACCGTTACCTTTTGTCGCGACCGGAACTGATTCGGGCCTGGGAGAGGGGCGAAAACCCACTCTCTCAATTTGCTGCTTCGAGGTGGCAGAAAAAGCTCTGGCTAGGGCTTAGCCGTGGTCAAGCCAAGGTTCACTTTGCGGCCCTGCATGATCTTTCCAACCAGATGATCTATCCCGAATTTTTCCCCGAGCCCGCCCCGTTTTCACTTAAGGAGTTAAGCGCAGCCCTCCCTTCGCGCATCTTTCTTTTTGGTTTTGCGGCCCTGCCTCTTACCTATTTTGACCTTTTTAAGGGGCTCTCGCGATTGACCGAGGTTCATCTCTTTCATAGCAATCCTTGTGTCGAGTACTGGGGCGATCAATATCGTACAGGAGCCGAAAAACGCCGTTTCCAGACGACGGCTCCAACTCCGGCTGAAAAGCGTGATGATCAATCTGCCGGCCACCCTTTGTTGGTCTCATGGGGGCGTTTGGGAAGGGCCTTTTTCGATCTTGCTGCATCTCTTGAGGTTGATCAGTACAATGAACATTTTGTGGCTCCTGAAGGAAACTCCCTGCTCGCCTCTCTGCAACGCCAGATTCTTTTTTTAGAGACTCCGGAAATCCCGGTAGAGTTTGAAGGTGAAGATTACTCATTGCAGGTTCACCGTTGCCACGGCCGAAAGCGTGAAGTCGAAATTCTCTACGATAACATTCTCTCAGCCCTTGAACGCGACCCCGCTTTAGAGCCCGATGAGATCCTAGTGATGGCTCCTGATATCACTCCCTACGTTCCCTATATTGAAGCTCTTTTCGCCAATCAACGACCATTTTCCGGGCGTCAACGCCTGGCGGTTTCGGTAGTCAGTCAGAAATCATCGCTTAAATTGCCGGTTATCAGAGCCCTGCTCGATCTTTTACGTTTGACCCGGAGTCGTTATCGTTTAAGCGAAGTCTTTGATCTTTTCAGCCAGGAGGTGGTACGTCGCCGTTTTTCGGTCAGTGAACCGGGTCTCGGACTGCTTGGTGAATGGCTCAGGAAAGCTGGAGTCAACTGGGGTCTTGATGGTGATTTTCGTAAAGAAACCGTCGGGGTTGATTTTGCTGAGCACTCATTTTTATGGGGACTGGATCGGCTTCTGGCCGGTTATGGTTTGGCTGGAAATGGTTTTGATAATTTCGGTTCTATGGCAGCAGAAGTTTGGCCTGAAGGAACCGGTTCCGGTTTTTTACCGATGCCCGGTGTCGAGGGATCAGAAGCTCTGGTTCTGGGGTCTTTTTATGCTTTTGCGGCGAATTTGAGTAAGGCTCGGAAACGATTGCTGAAAGCTCTGCCAGCCAGCCGATGGCGGATGGAGCTGAAAACCCTGATTGACGATTTTATCCTGCCGCTAACTGTTAACGATGGCGGTTTGGAGCGCTTGCACCAGGCTATCAACAATCTTGACCAGCAGCTGGAAGCAGCACTTGGCCGAGGCCTGAATGAGAATGAAAACGGTTGTTTGAGTACGGAGACAATTATCGCCGCCTTGGAGAAGGGTTTGGGAGAGATTATCGGCGGCTCCGGTTTTTTTGCCGGAGGGATTACCTTCTCTTCAATTTTACCACTCCGGGCTTTGCCCGCCCGGATGATCTGTTTAATGGGTCTTAACGACGGCGAATTTCCCCGCAGCCATCGTCCACCCTCATATGATCTCATCACAGCCCTGCCTCGGTCTGGAGACCGGACTGCTCGAGATGAAGATCGTTACCTTTTTCTGGAAACCCTGCTGGCCGCGCGCAACTCCCTGGTCTTGAGCTATCTTGGGCGTGATCCCAAGGATAACCATCTGCGTCCGCCATCGATCGTAGTTAGTGAGCTGTTGGACTATATTGAGGAGCACTTTACGGCTTCGTCTGAGGCTGGTTCTGGTGTTTTACTTGATTTTCTGCTCTATGACCATCCGCCCCAACCTTTCAGCTCGCGTTATTTCGAAACAGCTTTGAAAACTTCCGCTAAAGATTGCCGCCTCTTTACCTACGATTTCGTCCAGGCCGGGATCGCCGCCGGTTTGAGTCAGCCGGGGAGACAGTCATCGGATTTTTTTGGCGAGTCTTTGCCTCTGGTTGTGCCTGAACGTACCGAGCTTGCAGACCTGGTTCGTTTTTACACTGCTCCGGCCCGCTATTTTCTCAAAGAGAGGCTTAATTTTACCCCTGAAATCAGGGAGATTAACCGTTTTGATGATAGCGAACCCTTTGCTCTTGATGCTCTCGATTCATATCAACTCTATGACGATATGATTGATTGGTTGATGGAGTATTCGGTCTCCGAACGAACTGATCCCGCAATCGTTAAAAATCTGGAAAGCCGGTTGGCCGCTGCCGGCAAACTGCCGCCAAAGCTGTCCGGCCAAGTAGTTTTTGCCGATAAAATCAAGACCGCGGTTGCCGTGACAAAAATTTTACAGCCCTTTTGTGATCGGATTTTGCCCTCTGTTCAGGAGGTCGTTACTGTAGCTCTTGCTGGCCGCAGCTTTGAGATTCAGATAAAGGCCAATGGCATTTATTGTGGAGAGGACGGCATCATCAGGCAGGTTCTCTATCGTCCTGGTAGCAGGGTTAAGGAGAAGGATCAAATCAGAGTTGCAATTCTGCACCTTGGCTTGGAACTTTCGATCCCGGAGGGTGGAGTCGGGGGCAACTCTGCAGGTGACGAATCTGCACGGGCAATAGAGACCCGTTTTCATACCCTGGCGGAAAAAGAGCGGATCGTTCTTCCCGTACAGGCGGCGGCCTCAGCCCAGCTTGAGTTAGAGCTTTTGTTTGAGCTCTTTCTTGAAGGTCTGCAGAGGCCGCTACCCTTTTTACCGGCACTTTCTCTACCCTGGTATAAAACCTGGTTGAAAGAGATGGAAAAAGAGGGAGATGAGAAAGGGCGCGCGAGAGCTCGCGAAAAAGTCAGGTCCCTGCTTGCCGGTGACCGCAATTACGATGCTCAGGATGAGGCTTTTAATTTCTGTTTCCAGGATCGCCTTGAAGACGAAGTCTTCTGGGCCGATTTTGAAAGCCTGGCCCAACGTTTAGGACCGATTTTTTAATCAGCTAATTCCCACCGGACATACGGCCATACACTGCCAACAGTTATACTGAAAACCGATAAAACCGGCTTGGTAGAGTTCTAGAAAAACCGGCTCTTTGAGCAAATTTTTCTGCTCTTCAGGAGATGCGCCGATAAATGAATTTATATACTTAAGAGTTCCCCCTATTCCATAAGGTTGGGAGTTCTTTAGGCAGCGCATTTGATTTGTTTTGCCTTCTTCATCAAGAGCGTTGGCCGGACAAGCCTCCACACAGAGACCACAATCAGTGCAAAGATCTTCAGTGATTGACGGATCAGAAGTCAGTAGGAGACTGGTAAGTATTACCGTATAGATCATTCGAGTGCCATGCACAGGATTGATAATTAGATTGTGGCGGCCAAAAACACCCAGGCCGGCGGCGTGGGCAGCATGACGCATAGAGATATCGCCAACCATACCTTTCCCTTTACCGCTCATCTCTAAAGGGTAGGAAACTGCAACGGGGGCCGCCTTGGCCTGATACTCTTTTTCTATGTGCCGGGCAATCAGGTAGTTGTTTTTCATCGACAACTCCATTCCTCCCATACGTGAAGTCATGGAGATACGTTTATTGGGGCTGTCAACGGCTCCATCATTCTCCCGGTATCCGGTAACCACCATAGACTGCACGCCGGGCATTATTTCCTGTGGTGCAGGTGAAAGCGGTGAGTGGTAATCGGCGATGGCGGCAAATCCCACGACATCAGCACCAATATTCATGGCGTACTTGCGAATATCTTCCTTTCTCATGTGGCACCTCAAGTATCAATATTGTTATAATTTCTCGTTTGGCTATAAATAGTCAAACGCTTCACCATATTAAAGAAACTTGCAAGATTTAGCTTGCAACCCTTTACCCGGCAGTATTTTCAACGTTGATGTGCCGTGGACAAGAAGTTCATTGTTTTCGTTAAAAATTTTCGCTTCAGCGTAACTTATCGACTTGCCCGATCTGATTGCATACCCTTCAGCTATTAACTTGCCACTTTGCACAGCTTGCAGGTAATTCAATTTGAGATCAATATTAACGAGACCGTCATCTTCAGGAATCCTCATAAAAACAGACCAGAATGTCGCCGTATCAATCAAAGTTGACAAAACTCCGCCATGGACAATGCCATAAGGCTGGAGGTGGCAGTTGCCGACATCAAGCTCAACCGTAGCCCGGTCCAACTCCATAGATATAAGCCTCATAGACATATGACTCGGATAAGGACTGCAATTTACAATACTGATTATCTCCTGGGTATATTCCGGATTTGGCTTTAGGGATGATTTAGGCATAAGTTAGAGAATCCTTTATTACAGTAAGAGACAGTTTAATGTTTAATGCGGTACTGTATGAACAAGATTTTTTTCAGATAGGCATTTTAAATCCGCAATCCATAGTAAGAATGGCCGAATTCGATTCCATCAAATTCGGCGACTTTTGGCAGTTGTCCCCATCTTTTGAATCCGTATTTCTCAAGAAGTCTGATGCTGCCTTGATTATTGTCTATGAGGATCGCCACTAGAGTCTTTATCTGTAGCAGCGGACACATGTCGATTGCATAGCGCAGAAGATCCGAAGCCAGTCCTTTGCGATGATGTTCAAAATGAATAAAATAGCTTACTTCTGCTGTATATTGAAGGGCCATGCGACCAGGTCGGTATGGGCTGATAGTCAAATACCCGACAATCGATCTATCTTTTTCGACAACTAAGATCGGGTATTTGCCTGGAACATGCTCGTCAAACCAAGGCTTTCGATCATTGCTGGTGAAGGGCGTAAGGTCCGCAGTTTTTTCACCTACAGCTATCGCCTGGTTGTATATCTCGACAATCTCTTCCAGGTCTTCAGGTTTTGCAATTCTTATATTCATCTTAAATGTTATCAAGCGCTGTTGAGCGCTGTCACTAATTCTTGACGCCTTCACGATCATAAACCGACATGATAGTGCCGGCCATTGTTGCGACTAATTTCTGATTACCTCTCTCTGAATAAGAGAATAGTTCCCCTTCTGTTACGGTAATATTCTTTCCGGTTTTTTTGACTTTAGCAACAGCTTTAAATCGTTCTCCTTTGGCGGGAGATAGAAAATTTATTTTGAATTCAATAGTCAGAACCGCCGCACCCTCAGGCATTAGCGAAAATGCTGCATAACCACAGGCACTGTCAAGCACAGTGGAGACGATACCAGCATGGATGAAACCATGTTGCTGGGTTAGGTTTGATTGATATGGAAACTCCAGTTCTATTTCGCCGGGCCGAATAGCAAGGATTGAGACATTTATCGTTTTCATCACCTCCTGCCGGTTAAAGCTCTCGGTTACTTTCTCTTTATATCCTGCATTTGCTATAAATTGTGAACTCATAAGGATTCCCCTCATATATTAATGGTATGCAAGTAATTTGGGTAAATTTTTCTAAAATCTATTTAAAAGCCCCTTCAAGAATGCAATCTCTTCGTTGGAGAAATTTTTCAGAAAAGTAATATTTGCTTTTTCAGAAATATCCCATAACTTTTCAACAATCGTTCCGCTCTTTTCTCGGGGGGAGTAGTTAAGTATGCAGAAGCGCTGATTTTCAGGCTATCCACCGAATGGGCACTTTGCGTCGACCGGCGGGGCGCGGGAAAGAGATAGCGGGCCAGCCTAGGGCGATTACGGTATAGATCTTTTCGGAAGTCGGAATTTTTAAGGCCATTTTGATCTTCTTGTCCCGGCGCAGGGCTTCGACGGCAAAGCCAATCAAACAGCTGCCCAGACCCATAGCTTGAGCACCTAAAAGGATGTTCTGTGAGGCCAGTAAAGCGTCCTCTTGAGGGCAGCTGCCACCCGGCTGGGCCCCGACCAGAATCGCCGCCTGGGCTCCATGAAAGAGGCGGTCGATCCCCTTTTCATGCCACTGCGAAAGGGCTTGTTTAATCGATTCATAATACTCTCGGTAATAGATGTCAAGTTCTGGTCGGCCGCCAAGCTTTAAAAGTTTGCGCAACCAGCCGGACTCCGCCAACCTGTTCATTTTCCCAAAGTATGTCGCGATATTCTCGCCAAAAGCCAACATTTTGGGACGTGATTCGATGATTGAGAAAGTCCACTTCTGGCTGTTGGTACCGGATGGTGCCGTGAGGCCGATTTTGACGAGATCTTCGAGAATTTCTCGATCTACAGGTCGTTTCTGGTAGACCCTGCAGGAGCGGCGGGCACGCATCACGGAAGCCAGGCGCGCGAGGCTGGTATCTGACGGGCTTTCAACTGCTTCTTCGGCGGCGAAACTCGCAAATTCAAAAGGTTCACGTTCTTCGGTAAAACTAACGGTGATGGCCTGTTGCGGGCAGGTTGCGGCGCAATGGTCACAGGCAAACGTACAGCTTCCGGTAAGCTCGGCCTTCTCGGCAACGATTGAAAAAGCTCGGGCCGGACAGACTGTAACGCATGCGCCGCAACCATTACAGAGATTTTTGTCGATACCAATATCTGATGCTTGCATGGTAAACCTTCCGGGTTAAATTTTTCTTATATCACAGATTTCATTGTTCTGGAAGTTATCCGCCACTTTATGATAGGTTATGGTATAACATAGCATGGGTGGTTGCCTGAGAGTAGTCTTTTCTCAGATCTTAAGCATCTTGCTGGACATTCTCAGACAATCTCTTGGGTGTTTTTTTATAATTATTCAGGCCGAATCGGCTGGATTAAAATTTAAAACGATAAAGGAGAAGTTCAAATGCTGATCGAATATGATAAGATGATAGCCTTTCATGGTCACAGTTGTCCAGGGTTGGCCATGGGGTACAGGATGACAGTGGCGGCCATGGCTTATCTGGCTCAGTATCGTTCTGAAGATGAGGAGCTGGTAGCAATTTCCGAAAACAATGCTTGCGGTGTCGATGCTCTGCAGTTTATCAGCGGTTGTACTTTTGGTAAGGGGAACCTTATTTTTAAGGACTACGGCAAACAGATCTACACCTTTTATTCTCGGAAAACTGGTCAAGGGGTCCGGGTTGCTCTCAACCAGGCGGCCATTCCGGCGGACCTAAGGGCCAACCGTACAGCTTTCATCAAATGGCTTTTGGAGGTGGATGAAGCCGAGATTGTCTCTTTGTTGCCGGTTACGATAGAGGAGCCGGAAAAAGCTCGCGTAATGGCTTCAGTGGTTTGTGATAGCTGCGGTGAGGCGGTGATGGAGACCCGTATCGGATCGCAGGAGGGTAGAAACATCTGCATTCCCTGTAGTGAGAAAAATAGTTGAATTTTAAAAGAAGATTTCTATGAACCTTTGTCACTTTCTTAGGCTCAAACGCAGTGAGATTATTGACGACTGGGTGCGGCAGCTAAGCCGTACAACCAGCGACCGATACAGTAAGCGGCAGTTGTCGGAGTTGCGTGAGACTGTGGCCCGGGCCTATGACGGTAACTATTCGGTGATCTGCAACCACGATTGGCAGCCGATTGAAGAGTTTATCGTTTTTATTACCCGGATGCGCCTTGAGCGGGGTTTCTCGCTTTCCGAAGTTCAAAAAGCCTTCGGTATTTTCAGGATTATTATGATCAATCGCCTCCCCCTGGTCTTTCAAGGGGAGGATTTGAGTAACGCCTTGCTTTCGGTTAATAATTCAGTTGATGTCACGATTAACCGGTTCAGTGAATATTTTCAGGGCAAGCACGAAGAGGAGATGCAGGGTTTTCTTGAGAAACTTGAAGATCAGGTCGAAAAACGAACAGAGCAGCTCTTTAACTCTGAGAATCGTTACCGCACCCTGGTCGAAGATATAAGTGACGGTTATTTCGTCTGCCACAAAGATCGACTGATCTTTGCTAATCAAGCACTTGGAGAGATGCTCGGCCGAGAGCCCGAGACTCTGGTTGGCAAAGAGTATAGCACTCTCTTTGCCGGGACTGAAGATCAGCTTGCTTCGGCTTCCAACCACGAAGTTTTTAAAAGCGAAGCGGTTAAGGTGGACGGCACCAGATTTCCGGTTGAGATTAAAATCAGTCGGGTGCGCTATGATGGTCTGCCGGCTCTGGCCGGAATCTGTCGTGATATCACCGAGCGCATGGCCTCGGTACAAAAAGAACTTGAGCATGAACGCCTGGTTGTGATCGGTCGTATTGCCACTATCTTTGCCCATGAGATCAGAAATTCGCTCTCGTCGATCAAAGTCAATGTCAGAATTCTGCAGAGAAAGCTTGATCTGGTTGAAAATGATACCCGGCGTATGGAGATTATCCTGCGTGATATCGATAAGCTTGACAAAATTCTGCAGGATACACTTCTTTTCTCCAGGCCTCTGGAGATAAGTCCGCACTGGTATGACATAAATGAGTTGCTAGGCAAAGCTGTGCAGAGGTTTGATGTTCTTTTGGCCGCTGCCGGTATCTTGCTGCAGATCGAGCTTGACGGCGATCTCCCTGAACTCAAAGTTGATAGTAACAGCATGGATATTGTCTTTGACAATCTGATTACCAATGCCATAGAGGCTCTGCGCAAATCTCTGGATAAAAGATTAACCATCTCGACCCGCTTTCGGCAAAAAGACGGCGCTGATGATCTGGTTGAAATTGTTGTGGCTGATAGTGGGTGCGGTATGCGGGAAACTGAACTGGAGCTGATTTTTCAACCTTTTTATAGCACTAGAGAAAACGGTATCGGTCTTGGCTTGAGTAATGTTGCCAGGGTTATTGAGCAGCATGGTGGCTCGATCATTGTTGCAAGTAAGATTAATCAGGGTACAACTTTTACGGTGGTACTGCCGTGGCAAAAATAGTTGAAATAGTTATTGTCGACGATAACCTGGGACTGCTGGAAAGTCTGGAGCTCTATTTTCGAGAGAAGGGTTATGCGGTCGCCATCGCCGACAATGGTGAGGCGGGTTTTGAACTGATTAAGGCCCGTAAGCCGGAGGTTGCGATTGTCGATCTGCGTCTGCCCGGTATGGGTGGGCTGGAGTTGTTGAAAGCTCTTAAAAATGAAGATATTGATTGTCGGATAGTTGTTATTACAGCTTACCAGGAGATGGAGACTACGGTTCAGGCGATCAAACTCGGAGCTTTTGACTATCTCCATAAACCGATTGATATTGATGCTCTTGATGCGGTTGTTGACAAGGCCTTAAGCGATATCCCTGAGAAAGAAGTGATTAAGGTTATCGATGAAGATTTTAAAGAGAATACGATCGTCGGTCGTTCCCATGAGCTTAAAGAGATTTTTAAGATCATCGGTCTCCTCTCGGAGGTTAAAACTACGGTTCTTATCGTCGGTGAGAGCGGTACCGGTAAGGAGCTGGTGGCCCGGGCGATTCACTATCACAGTTCGTTCGCCGGGGAGCCTTTTGTCGCTCTCAACTGCTCAGCAATTGTTGAAAACCTGCTCGAAAGCGAACTTTTCGGTCACGAACAGGGCAGTTTTACCGGAGCAGTTTCAACCAAAAAAGGCAAGTTTGAGATTGCCGGCAGCGGCACCCTGTTTCTTGATGAGATCAGCGAACTCCCCCTCCATCTTCAGGCCAAGCTTTTACGCTTTATGCAGGAGAGGGAGTTTGAGAGGGTCGGCGGTAACCGGAAAATAAAATTTAATGCCCGGATTATTGCGGCGACCAATCGTGATCTTGCGCAAATGGTTAAAGAGGGAGAGTTTCGTGAAGATCTCTTTTTTCGGCTCAAGGTTTTTGAGATAGATATTCCGCCGCTCCGTAAACGCAAAGAAGATATTCCCCTGCTTGTGGAGTATCTGGTTAAAAAAATAAACCGTACCACCGGCAAAAGAATACTGCGTATTCCGATGGCGGCCATTGACCGTTTCATTGAGCATGACTGGCCTGGAAATATCCGTGAACTCGAAAACGTTCTCACCCGTGCCGTCGTCCTATCCAAGGATGATTGCCTGCATGAAACCAGCGTCGTTAACCTGCTGCGCCAGCCCCATGTTTCTCATTCCACTTCCTTCCAGCTGAAGAGTTTAAGTGAGATAGAAGCTCAGCACATCGCCCAAGTTCTTGAGCACTGCCAGTGGAACATCTCCCAAGCTGCCCGCATTCTGGGTATTACCCGGCCTACTCTAAGAAGCAAAATCAGGTCGCTGGAGATCTCTCCCCAAAATAGTTAAATTATAAAGTTTTTCGGTTTGAGCTTCAGAGCTGGTTCTTGAGGTGTTCCTCCATATTACTGTATAATAACTTTCCACCTGGGAAAGTTATTATGCAGTTGTTATCCGTTTTTATCCCCTCTCATTCATTTTTAGATAAAACGTTTTTATAAATAGTGATATGGTATTCATCGTATAGTATATGTGTGCGTTATGTGGCCGGGATTTTCTTATCGTGTAGATTTTATAGAATATCATTTTATGGCATATTGTTTGCTCTTTAAGTTCGAGATTTATTTTCATGAAGGCAGGATAATGCATAACTTATGTCGGAGGTGTTGTGATGAGAGTTTGTAAGAGTTTTATCTGGTTAATGGTCGCTTTGTTTGTTGTCTGTACTGCAAGTGTAGCTGGGGCCAGCGCT
>JANTGZ010000006.1 GCA_024762675.1 Thermodesulfobacteriota bacterium
AATAAAACGCTTCCAGCCAAATTTACTTTGAGAAAGAGCAACTACAGCCGGCAGATTCCAATCAAAATCCTGCACCAAAGGCTCATCGATAAATGAGTGTGTATCATCAAGTACAGCTGGAGAATTCAAGGTATTTGAATAAGCGGAGAGGATTAACATCATGATGACTACCAAACCGAAAAAGATCAACACAGTTCTCTTCTGAGAAGGTAAACTATCCTCAAACCCTGAAAAACATTGCAAACTAAACCTCCTGAAACATCTTTAACATAAACAGGTCTGATAATTGTTCGACACACGGCTTACAATTATACAAACACTCAACCCTTTTGTCAGACTTCAGCTTAAATAACAATCGCAAATTTCCAAGTAAAAAACTCTCCCCTAAAAAACAAAAAAGGGGAGTACTCCACCACAAGCACCCCCCCTAAGAACTCAATTTCAAAAAAAATTACTATTTCAGGCCAACACCATCTGCAAATGAGCCACTAAGCTCCCATGCAGTAATTTTATCATTATCTATTGTTGGTGTCATCTCTAAAGTATTACCATAAAGGGTTGCTATATCTCCCACATCACCATCAGTTTCACTAACAAGCAGCGTATATACACTTGACGCGTACGGAGCTGCAGCCCAGTCGACCGCCGAAGAGTCAGCATCTTTGATAAATGCATCAAGAAGGGTCGTTGTCGTTGGCAGATCTTCATCGTGAGTTGCATAATATGCAGCAATATTAGTCTGTAGAGCATGTACAGTTGGGATCACGCGACTGGCGACCTTAGCCTTCTGGATATAATTCTTGTACATTGGGATTGCGACCGCAGCCAGGATACCGATAATTGCCACAACGATCATTAATTCAATGAGGGTGAAACCTTTGTTGTTCTTACGGATTTTTTTCATGACTTTCTCCTTACTTGGGTTAGATTTAAAGATTTACACGTTAAAAATAACTTCATTTTGAAAAGTTGTTACCGACTCTTCGTTATCAATTGCTTTATAATACAGCAAAGATAGTACCAAACCTTAGAATTATCTTAACAAAATCTTTCTCTATATATTTTTTCTTTTTCATTACAAGTATTTAGACTTTAAGATTGTGGGCAAGATTGAAATTTTACATCAACACTACAAACCCACAACACAACTCATGCTGACAATTTACGTCATCTGGTCATGACATTTTTTGTCAACAAAGATCCTTACCCATAAAATCACAATTATATATGAGGACATTTTTCAGACATCTTTGAGCAAATCCGACGCCACTCCATGACTCGATTGACTTAGTCGGGGCAAGCATGTATATTTACCCGATAGTGGCTTTTTTTCCAAAACTTACTCCCAACAAGGGTTCCAATGCTGACTGATGACCTGCTAAGCAAAATTTTAACAGAAAACCAGCTACTTTCTGAAAAGGGGCTGCGCAACGCCCGGGAACGGCAGAAAAATGTCGAGGATGAGAGCCTTGAGGAGAGTCTTATCTTTTTAGGGCTGGCTGATTATGCAAAGCTGGGTAAAGCTTATGCTTTACATTTTCAGCTACCCTACTATCCGGTCTTTCACCAGGGCATAGAAAGTGATGCAAGAGAGCGGTTTCCAACCAAAATCGTGCAGAATCTTTTGTGCCTGCCGGTTAGTAACAATAAAAAGCAACATTTTTCCATCGTCAGCTGTCAACCCGAAAACGAGGCCTGCAAAAACCAGATAACCCAATTGACAAGAGGAGTTGAAGTAGACTGGCAGGTTGCCTCCCGCATTGAGATCAATGATGCGATCAGCCGACACTATCTGAAGCAGCCAGTCAAACGGGAAAAACGGGAAATTGAGATCCCTTTCGACTTTAAAATAATTGATTTTGAAATTGATGGTGAAAACGGCAAAACCGACCAGAACACAGGTGAAAGGATAGGGGCCATAAGCCGGTCGCAAACCGAGGGAAAACGAATTCTCTTGATCGAACCCGACCACATGATTCGCAACGCCATAGCCACCCTGCTATCCCATGAAGGATATCGGGTTGCGGCGGTGGTCGATGAAGATGAAGCGATCAAGGAGCTATCCCAAAAAGATGCAGTTTATATATTAAAAAGACGGGTTTTCCACTCACAGACCCGACGCCTTGAGTCATTTCTCAAAGAGCATAAACGTCAGGCTGAAATCCGTTATTTCGGCAATCTTGGTGGCATCATGCTCGGTGAAGAGCTCTCGCCTGAGGAACTTTTTCGAAACTATCTGGCAACTGTCAAACTCCTCTTCACTGCCCTGGCCGGGGACAACCTGGAAATCATCAAAACCTGTAATCTCACCGCCCATTATGCCCGACTGATGGCAACCTCTTTAGGCCTCAAAAGGAAAACTCAGGAGGCTTTGTTACTGGCCGTCTACCTAAAAGAACTCGGCCTCTACGGCGACCGCACCAACAAGGGCGAGGAGAACAACATCCTCTCGCTGATTCCAGTACTACCTTACGAAAAGTCAGCCGCCATCCTGAAAGAGATCGAAGACAGTTTTGCACTTTCGGAGATCATCGCCCAAATCAATCAACCGACCGCCAAGGCGCCACTTGAAGCTAGAATCATCACCCTGCTCCTTTGGTTTATTAATCTGGGGGGGCTGGGGACGATGGATGCAAAGGAGATTACTGCTGATAGCTTTCGGCGACACCTCGAAAAAGAACCCGCGGGCCTGATCGACCTCAAGTTGGCCGAAGAGTTACTGCAGATCATCAGTCACGAGCAACACCTTACGGGGCTTGCAAAAAGCAGTGGCACTATCCTGGTTATCGACCCCTCTTTTGAACGCGACCAGGGTGATCTATACTCCCGACTTATTAAGGAAAATTATGAAGTCTGTTTCACTCTAAGCGCTGACCAGGCCGGCACCCTCTTGGAACAGCAGCAGGCTATTCTGATTATCAGTGAGATGGCTCACAAAAATTACGACGGCATAGCTTTCTGTGAGGCCGCCAAAAAACAATATGTGAATCTACCATTTGTCTTTTTCAGCTCGGAAAACCGGGAAGATCTCATTTCCAGAGCTTTGCTGGCCGGTGCCGACGACTTCATCTCCAAGGAGAGCAGTACCCAGGTCGTTTTCCTGAAACTGAACCGCCTAATCCAGCAAAACCGCAATATAGACAACACCGCAGCCAGCGGTGGAGTTTCCGGCTCCCTGGAGGAGATGGGCTTTATGGAGACCGTCCAGATCCTTGCCAACAGAGAAAAAGATGCCCTGATAACTATACAGGACCAGGAGGGTAATTCAGCCGATATCTACCTTCATCTGGGCGAAATCATCCATGCCCGCTGTGGAGGGCTGGAGGGCGAGACCGCCATTTACGAACTGTTAACCTGGAAAAGTGGTTTTTTCCAGGTTAACACCCCTGAGCAAATACCAGAACGTAATGTTTTCGGCAGCACCGAAGCGATAATGCTTGAGGGTTGCCGCCTGATGGATGAAGATTTGCGCGACTTCAAAGAAGTGGTAAACGATGAATGGCCGGGATTAGGTGAAGAATAACTTATGAGTAGACTTCCGATAAAATTGATCCCGATTAAAAGTCATTTTTTCAATTGGCAAAAGCAGTTTTCTCCTCGGCATATAGCAAGGCTTCTTGAGAAGTAACCAATCCCTCGGCAACCAACTCCTTTAGATGCTGGTCAATGCTCTGCATACCGAGTTTTTTGCCGGTTTGCAAAATAGAGGGAATCTGAAAAGTTTTACCCTCCCGAATCAAATTACCAACTGCCTGGTTTCCTACAAGAATCTCGAGTGCAGCAACCCGCCCCTGGCCATCAGCCCGTCTGAGTAACTGCTGAGCGATCACTCCTTTCAAAGATTCACTGAGCATTGTCCGGATCTGACCCTGCTGATCTTTTGGAAAAGCATCAATTATCCGGTCAACCGTTTTTGCGGCGCTGCTGGTATGCAGTGTACCGAAAACGAGGAGGCCGACTTCGGCGGCGGTAATCGCCAGAGCGATAGTCTCCAAATCCCGCATTTCACCTACCATAATAACATTTGGATCTTCCCGCAAAGCCGCCTTGAGACCACTGGCGAAACTCTCTACGTGCACCCCGACTTGGCGCTGCATAATCAGACAGGTCTGATTTTCATGGACAAACTCAAGCGGATCTTCGAGGGTAATAACATGGGCTTTGCGCTCTTTATTCAAGAGGTCAACCATGGCTGCCAGAGTAGTTGATTTACCGCTGCCAGTGGGACCGGTAACAATCACAAGTCCTTTACGCAGGCGGGATAATTCACGCACCGCCGGTGGCAGACCAAGCTCACTGAAGGTCATAATATCATGTGGAATCAAGCGAAAAGCGGCACCCAGACCACCATGTTTAAAGTAAACATTGGCACGAAAACGGGCGACACCTTCAATTTCATAGGCAAAATCAAGATCAAACTCAGCTTCAAGATGGTCAATCCCGGGCTGTGAAATAATCTCATAAACCAGCAATTTCACCTCTTCATCACTGAGTTCATGGTAGGCGATGCGTTCAAGTTCACCATTAATACGTAAAAGTGGAGGCGAACCGGAGGTAACGTGAAGGTCGGAAGCTTTATGCTCAATCATCAGTTTCAGCAATGCATCAATCTTAGCCATATTAACCCCTCAATCTTCCTGAAAAAGACTCTCTTCGAGCTCTTCAGGTGATACCGGTTGGGAGAGCTCATTAGGAACTGTTCCCTCTTTAAAACACTCAAAAATTGTTTTTTCACTCTCCGGCACCGCCAGCAAGCCGGTTTTTTCATCGATATTGGCAAAAACAACCCCGGCAGGTACCGTAAAATTTTCTGGAGGCTGGTCGGCCAAGGCGACCTGCATGAAATCGATCCAGATAGGACAGGCAGTACGGGAACCGGTCTCGTGTCGACCAAGAGGTTTGAGATCATCAAAACCGACCCAGACCCCGGCTACCAATTGCGGAGCATAGCCCATAAACCAGGCGTCATAGTAGTCATTGGTAGTTCCGGTCTTACCGGCTAAAGGTCTTTTCAGAGCCCGGGCGGCGCGGCGGCCGGTACCTCTCTTGACGACATCGACCAGCATGCTGGTTATCAGGTAAGCGGTCTGGGGTGAAATGACCGGTTCAGAATCAGGGGGCAACAGTGAAGATAATTCAAGACCCATCACCGCCAATCCTTCACGCTCTTCAAGGATTTCACCATGCCGGTCCTCGACCCGCTTGACAAAGACCGGTTTTAAAAGACGGCCTTGGTTGGCAAAAACCCCGTAGGCTGTAGTAAGCTCCATCAACGACACCCCGGATGAGCCCAAAGCCAGGGTCAAATCAGCATTCAAGGTCGAGGTAAAGCCCAATTTTCTAGCATAATTGATAACCTTTTTAATACCGATCTGGCGCAGCATTTTAATGGTTACAAGATTGCGTGAATGGATAAGAGCCTGCCGAACAGTTGTCGGTCCATAGAATTTCTGCTCATAATTGCGAGGTTTCCAGGCCGAGCTCCAATCATCTCCACCATCTTTGTAGACTATCGGGCTATCAAGAAAAATGGAGGCCGGGGTCAAGCCATTATCAAGACCAGCTGAGTAGATGATCGGTTTAAAAGCGGAACCCGGTGAACGCCGTGACTGAATCGCTCGGTTAAATTCGCTGGCCTGAAAATCCTTACCGCCAACCATTGCTCTGACCAAGCCGCTTTTTGGCTCCAGTGCAAGCAAAGCGGCTTCAGCCTCAGGCGCCTCTTCCAGACTCACCTGAATTTCGGGAACAACCTCCCCACTCACGCTCTTGATCTTGACCAGCACGACATCACCAGTTTCCAGAGCGGCAGACGGTTTTTTAATCTTAGCCCGGGGATAACGGGTGCCATCGGCCTCGGGACGCCTGGCCCACTCCATATCTTTGAGGTTGAGTAAGGCTTGATAACCACCGATATCAAGTGTCACATTTTTTTTCTTATCATTGATTTCAAGCACCAGGGCCTTGCTATAACTACCAGCTACAAGACCGGTATCAGCAAGGCTCTTCCGCTCATCTTTCAACTTTGTGATAAATTCATCCCGTTCTTGGGAACCTGTCAAACGCAGAAGAGCACCACGGAAACCGCGCCTCTTGGCAAGATCTCTCAAGCCCTGATCAATAGCAACCCGGGCTGCCTGCTGCCAGTTGACATCAACCCCGGTATAGACCTGCAGGCCCTCTTTGTAGAGTTGATCATAGCCATATTTTTTTTCAAGATAACGACGAACATGCTCGGTATAATAAGGGGTTTTTGATGAAGGATCAGCCCGGGAAACCAGCACAATTTCGGTCAGAAGTGCCTTTTGCAACTCTTCCCTGGTAATAAATTTCCGTTCCAGCATCTGACCTAAAACATAACGCTGGCGCGCAGCTGAACGTTCGGGATGGGTAATCGGTGAAAGATTGCTGGGGGCTTTCGGCATACCGGCGATAATGGTCATCTCGGCAAGATTTAAATCTCTGGTTTTTTTACCAAAGTATCTCTGGGCCGCCATCTCGACCCCGTACATGCCATGGCCCAGGTAGATCTGATTGAGGTAGATGAAAAGGATCTCATCCTTGGAGAGATATTTTTCGATGCGATAGGCGAGGATCGCCTCTTTTATCTTTCTTTTAAACTTTCGCTCCGGAGTTAATAGCAGTGACTTGGTCACTTGCTGGGTTATAGTACTGCCCCCCTGAACAATCCGACGGGCTGAGATATTCTTGACCATAGCCCGCGCAATACCGAAAAAATCGAGTCCTTGATGTTCGTAAAAACGGCTGTCTTCACTGGCAATAAAGGCCTTTTTCAAGAGTTCCGGAATCTCCTCAATCGGCGCAATCTTTCTCTTCTCAAGACCGAAACGGCCGATCAATTCGCCGTCATTGGCAAAAACCTCGGTTACTGTGTAGGGATGATAATCTTTAAGAGATGTAATTTTTGGCAGGTCACGAGCATAATAATAGAAGACCCCAACTACCGAACCCACCCCTACAAGAATGCCAAGAAAACTCACAAGGAAAAATATTTTGATGATTTTACGAATCATAGCTTATAATTTTTGCCACTCCACCAGACAATCGGCCAACCGTACAAATTCGGTCGGAGCCAAGGTCGCCGGACGGTCGCTGGGTGTAAATCCTGCGGCAACCATCTTCTCACTCAACTCTTCCCGTTTTAAATTTGTCAGCATACCTTTCAAGGGATTAATGATCTGTTTGCGGCGTTGACTGAAAAGGGTATGCACCAGCCGTTCAAAAAGATCCGGATCTGTCACTGGATAGCGGGGTTGATCGAGAAATTCAAAACGCACAACCCGGGACCAGACCTTGGGCCGCGGAGAGAAAGCGGCCGGAGAAACTTTAAAACCGGAATCGATATCGCAATAAAGCCCGGCATTGACTGTCAAACGGCCATAATCACGACTCCCTACCTCAGCCAGGAGCCGGGCCGCGACCTCCTCCTGCATCATCAGAATAGCTCGCGAAAAAAGATGCCGATATTTGATAAGACGGAAAAGTATCGGGGTCGTAATCTGGTAGGGAATATTGGCGATAACCGCAACCGGGATTGACAAATTCTGGTTTTCGGCAAAAACCTGTTCGAGGTCGGTCTTGAGAAAATCACCGCGCTGTAAACAAAACTCCACCTCTGAAACCGGGCTGAAACGTTTCTCCAAGGGATCCCAGAGATCGCTGTCGGCCTCAACTGCCACCACCCGGGCGCCGCTTTCAATCAGCGCTGCCGTCAAAACCCCTTCTCCAGGGCCGATTTCGAGCACGCTTTCACCGGGTAGTGGCGCCGCCAGATCAATAATACGTGAGATTATTTGACGATCCCGCAAAAAATGCTGGCCAAGACGTTTCTTGGCCCGGCGGGCTGAAATTTTGAAGGTGGATGAATTGGGAATATTAATTTTCACAACGGCAGACGGGAACTGGGGTTAAGGCTAAAATCATCAATCTGACCAGCAGCCAAACGCCGAGAACCAACCAAACCAATCATCGCCGCATTATCGGTACAGAATTTCGGCGGTGCGAGAAAAAAACCGACTCCTTGGGATTGGGCTGCTTCACTCATACGCTGACGCAGATAACCGTTACAGGAAACACCACCGGCCAGTGCCACTTTCTTGATCTGATATCGCTCTGCTGCGAGCAAAGTTTTACGCACCAGAACATCGACCACCGCCTCCTGAAAAGAGGCAGCTAAATCGCTGATAAAATCCTCAGAAACCTCTCCCTGGCGACCCAGAGATGTACGAACGGCTGTTTTCAAACCGCTGAAACTGAAATCGAGTGATTCTCGACCGAGCCAGGCACGAGGCAATTTTATAGCATCGGGATCACCATTCCGGGCTTGCTTTTCGATCACCGGGCCACCGGGAAAACCGAGTTCCAACATTCTGGCGACCTTATCAAAAGCTTCGCCAGCGGCATCATCAATAGTCCGACCTAAAAGTTCATAATCATGCCAGTCACGGGCGAGATAGAGACTTGAATGCCCACCGGATACTACTAAACCTATAAAAGGAAAGGTCAAATCAGGATTAGTCAGTAAAGGTGAAAGAAGATGGCCTTCGACATGATTAACGCCAACCAGATCTATTTTTCGGGCAAAAGCCAAAGATTTGGCATAGGCGACACCAACCAATAAAGAGCCCACCAGCCCCGGCCCCTTAGTCACGCAAACAGCTTTGATATCCGCCAAGGTAACTCGAGCTTCGGATAAAGCTTGTTCAACCACCCAACGAATATTTTCACAATGACGGCGTGAAGCAAGTTCCGGGACAATGCCGCCATAGAGTTCATGGAGTTTCACCTGGCTCGACACTATACTTGAAAGAACTTGGTTTTCATTCCCAAGAACCGCCGCACAAGTATCATCACAGGAAGTTTCAATTGCCAGAAAAGTCATAGCTATCCTTTAACCCATTTACCGCTTTGGAACAAGGGAAAAGTCCCAAAACCGTCATACTGGACTTGATCCGGAAAGGCGTTTTTAAGATAGTTGAACCTTATTTTACCAAACGAGAAAACTACCTACTAAGTTTTTCGCGAAGACGTAAAAGTTCAACCCTGTCGTCAAAGAAAACTTTTGTCCCGGCAATTTCCTGATAATCTTCATGGCCTTTTCCGGCCAACAAAAGAATGTCTTGGCTTCCCATCATCATGACGGCCGTATCTATAGCCCGACGGCGGTCGAGAATAACCTCAAAAGATTTTTGCGCCGGAATGCCGGAAACAATTTCAGCGGCAATCACTTGAGGATCTTCAGAACGGGGATTGTCATTTGTGACAATAACGTGATCGGCATAGGCAGCAGCCACCCGGCCCATGCGAGGCCGTTTATCACGATCGCGGTCACCGCCACAGCCGAAAACTACAATCAAACGACGATGTGGAACCTTCTTAAGAGTTTGCAAAACTTTTAGCAGTGCGTCATCTGCATGTGCATAATCAACCAAGGCCAGAGATTGATTAGGAAAGTTCACCGCTTGCAAACGCCCCGGCACCCCGGATGTTGTAGCCAGGGCGCCAATCACCTCTTGCCATGGAACACCCAGACCTCGGGCCAGCAGAGCTGCTGCCGCCATATTATCAGCGTTGTAACTCCCGATCAACGGTGCTCGCCAGCGACGTGCCCCATAACGTCCGGTTAATTGGCAAACCTGACCTAAAAGACCTTCCCGAACGACCCTTAAGCGGTAATCAGCATCCCTTCGCAAACGCCCCCAAGAGAGAACCCCACGACCGGCCAGTTCTCTTTGCAGACGCCGACCATAACGATCATCACCATTAACCAAAATCACCGCATCATCTAGCAGCAACTCCTGAAAAAGAGCTCGTTTAGCAAGGTAGTAGTTTTCCATAGTCTGATGGTAATCAAGATGATCACCGCTTAAGTTAGTAAAAATCGCCCCGGCAAAACGAGCCTTCCCTAAACGACTCTGCATCAAGGCATGACTTGAAACTTCTAGCAGAGCCCGACGACAGCCGTTTTTTACCATCCGGGAAAAGAGAGACTGCAGAACAAAAGGGTCGGGAGTCGTACGGGCCGCCGCCTCCCAGGTACCGCCACAGTCATAACCGACGGTTCCCACCATACCGACTTTTTTATCAATCTGCGAAAAAATATCCCGCAACAAGAAGGCGGTTGTCGTCTTGCCGTTAGTTCCAGTAATGCCGACCAGTTCAAGCTCTTGAGCCGGGAAACCATACATCACCTCGGCAGCTCCGGCAGCAGCCTTGTAAGCATCAGAAACCTGCAAGCAGGCTATGCCTGAAGCCAGCTCAAGTCTTCTTTCACTGACAACTGCTACAGCCCCGGCGGCCAAAGCCTGATCCAGATAACTATGCCCATCATCCAAAGACCCGCTGACCGCCACAAAAAGCCAACCCGGCCTGACTTTACGAGAATCATTAGTCGCCCCGGCAATCATCATCCGATCATCACCCTTCACATCTTTTATAAAGGGACGTAAATAGTCAATATAAGAACGCAACGGCTTCAAATAAAATCTCCCCTTAATTTAAAGAATCACCAAGCGGTTGAAATCAGAAAACAACAAGTCCAAAATATCCATTACCACCAAATCAACTTTAACGCAAAGAAGCCACACAGTTTGACACTGTGCGGCTTCTTTGTGAATTTCTTTGGTGAGCCGTGCAGGGGTCGAACCTGCGACCCTCTGATTAAAAGTCAGATGCTCTACCAACTGAGCTAACGGCCCCGATCAATTTCTCAATCGAGGGGCGCTTCTATCAAAAGCCCCGGGCTTTGTCAAGAAAAATTCGGGCACCAAATCTGCTTACACTGAAACACAAGAATCTGTCATCCCAAGCACCACCAAGGTTTCCGCAACCCAACCTAGACGCCCCCGAGTTCCGCAAAAAAGCTGCCTTAGAATAGGTTCTTACCTCATCATCTGACCTGACACAAAAAAAACTTTCAGTTTACTCTTGTGTTTTGAGAAATAAAACACTATCATCACCGAAAAGTAATGAGGTACAGCCATTTTCAACCCTTTTTTTGATCTGAGGTGTATTATGAATAGAAAAATACAATTCCGCTTTTTTTGTTTTATATCACTAATAATCGTTTCTGCCCTGTTCATACTTCCTGTCAACAGCATTGCTAAAGAGAAAAAGATCCGCTTCTCGTACAGTATTTTCTTTCCACCTACACATGCACAATGCAAAGCCGGTGAGGCCTGGGCCAAAGAGATCGAAAACAGAAGTAACGGTCGGATTGAAATTACGGTCTACCCTGGAGGCACATTGACCAAAGCCCCGCAGGTCTACGATGGCGTTGTTAATGGTATTTCCGACATCGGCATGTCATGCTTTGCCTACACCAGGGGAAGATTCCCACTCCTTGAAGGCCTTGATCTGCCGGTCGGCTATCCAGACGGCAAAACCGCCACCCGCATCGCTACAACTATCACCAAAGAGTTCAACCCAAAAGAAGTACAGGATACAAAAATCTTATATGTTCATGCCCATGGCCCAGGCGTTCTCCATACCAAAAAGAGGGGGGTTCAACAATTGGCCGATCTCAAAGGAATGAAAATCCGCTCTACCGGTCTCAGTGCTAAAATAGTCAAAACTCTAGGTGCCCTGCCGGTTGCCATGCCCCAAGGTGACACCTACGAAGCTCTACAGAAAGGTACCGTTGACGGAACCATCGGGCCAATCGAAGTTCTAAAAGGATGGAAACAGGGCGAGGTTATCAAATACAGTACTGACATCCCAAGTATCGGCTACACGACCTCCATGTTTGTTGTCATGAACAAAAGAAAATGGCAGTCCCTGCCTGATAGCCTGAAAAAGATCTTCGAAGATGTCAGCAGTGAATGGGTCACGGTTCAAGGCCAGGCCTGGGATGACGCTGATGCTGCCGGACGTGCCTACACACTGGAAAAGGGAAATAAGATCTACAATCTCTCAGAAACCGAGAGTGCTGCCTGGAAAACCCAGGTCAGACCGATACTGGATGACTATGTCAAAAAAACAACCAGCAAAGGCTTACCGGGAGACAAAGTCCTAGCCCGGATTATAGAGATGCTGAACTGACCGCTTACTGAAAGCTCATTAACCAGTAGAGATAATATGTCAGCAGGGAGAAGTCAGCCGAGAATACCATTTCAACTGACCTCTATTTAACAACGACACCAACAAGAGAAGTGAAAAGCGTGACCAAAATAACCAGACAGTTAGTAGACCTGATGAATTACCTGGCAGGCCTCAGCATCCTTGCGATGATGTTGCTGACTTGCGCTGATGTATTATTACGCCTTTTCAAGCACCCGATTCTCGGGGCTTACGAACTAGTCGGCCTTTTAGGGGCCCTGACTATCGCCTTTGCAATCCCGGCCACAACCTTGAATAAAGGTCATGTTGCGGTAGATTTCATGGTCGAAAAACTACCTCCTCCGGCCCAAAAAATCTGCATAATTATGGCCAATCTGCTGAGCCTTTCTCTGTTCGCATTAATCGCCTGGCAATCTTTTCTCTACGCTGACATGCTCAGGTCAACCGGAGAGGTTACCTTAAGTCTGCAAATGCCTTTTTACCCTATCGTTTACGCTATCTCAGCCGCCTCTCTGCTGGTCTGTATAGTGCTTCTCCTTGAACTTGCAACTCTCAAACCAAAGGTACCGGCAACATGAGTCCTTGTGCCATTGGCCTGATTGGACTTGCGGCTCTGATTCTGCTTCTTTTTGCCAGGGTCCCGGTTGGCTTTGCCATGGCTATAGTCGGTTTTACCGGTTTCGTGCAATTGGTCAACCTGGACGCAGCCCTCTCGCTATTGGCCCGGGATGTCTTTTCGACCTTCAGCTCTTACGGTTTGACTGTCATACCACTCTTTATATTTATGGGGCAGGTATCCTTTCACGCCGGCATCAGCCGGCGTCTCTACGATACCGCCTACGCCTTCATCGGCCACCGGCCTGGTGGGCTGGCGATGGCAACGGTTGGTGCCTGTACCGCCTTTGGCGCAATTTGCGGCTCCTCCCCGGCAACTGCTGCAACCATGGCGACCGTCGCCCTGCCGGAGATGAAACGCTACAACTACTCTATGGAACTGGGCACCGGGGCCGTTGCTTCCGGCGGCAGCCTTGGCATGTTAATTCCGCCCAGCGTGGTATTTATTGTCTACGGAATCATGACCGAACAATCGATCGGCAAACTTTTTATGGCCGGCATCATTCCGGGATTGTTGATCGCCAGCCTCTTCTGCCTCGCAATCGCCTTCTCCTGTCACCGAAACCCTGAACTCGGCCCTCCCGGCCCTCCCACAAGTCGGCGAGATAAAATTCAGTCCCTCAGAGGAACCGGCGAAACCCTGCTTCTTTTCGGCCTGGTTATGGGTGGCCTCTTCGTCGGTTTTTTTACCCCTACTGAGGCAGGTGCAATTGGTGCCTTATGCAGTATCGGGATTGCGCTTATGGGTCGCAACCTTACCTTTGTAAAACTGAAAACTGCGCTTTTTGAAACCACCCGTACCGCCTGCATGGTCATGATCATTGTTACCGGGGCCGTGATTTTCGGCCATTTTCTAGCTGTTACCAGAATCCCATTTGACCTGGCGGGCTGGGTTGCCGGCCTGCCGCTACCCCGTTTTATCATAATGATGGTCATTATTGCGGTCTATTTAATCGGCGGTTGCTTCATCGACGCCCTGGCCCTGATCCTCTTGACCGTACCAATCTTTTACCCGGTCACCCTAGCTCTCAATTACGACCCGATATGGTTTGGCGTCATCATAGTCCTGGTCACTCAGATGGGGGTTATTTCGCCCCCGGTTGGCATCAATGTCTACGTCGTCAAAGGGGTGGCGCCAGAAATTCCGCTAGCAACCATTTTTAAAGGGGTCATCCCTTTTCTTATTGCCTTGGTTGCCGGCACCATTCTCTTGATCGCCATCCCACAAATTTCACTTTTTCTGCCCGGCTTGATGAATTGATCCAGAAAGCTTCCAAGATCCAGCATAAGAGAGAGTATCCCCCTCTAAAAAATTACCCCAAAAGCAGAAAGGGCCGAGTGAAACACCCGGCCCTTTCTGTTTTCAACATAATTAAAAAAACAAAATTCAGCGGATCAAAAGTACTGGCGAATGGCACTCCTGAACTACTTTATTAGCAACTGAACCAAACATGAGGTTAGTAAGCTTGCCGGCACTATTAGGCGAGATAAAAACAAAATCAACCCCTTCACTCGCAGCCACTCGACAAATCACCTCAGCAGGATTACCGCGTTCCACTCGGGTATCGGCCAGAACCCCGGCCTTATCAAGCTCCAGGCGATGACGTTCAACAACTTTCTCACAATGACTAATCGATTGAGCTGTAATCAGTTCGAGTTGAGCCTGCTGAAATCCATGATACTCAAGCTGAGAGAAAGGCACGACAATCAACAGGGTTACCGTCATCGGTATCTGCTCTTTCATCTTGACAATATACTGCAAGGTTCGATGAGCAGCTACAGAATCATCAACCGGGACTAATACTCTTACGGTCATATTTTATCTCCAGATCAAATACATTTTAAAGAAAAAAGTTCAGTCAACAAATCAAAGGCCGTAAAACATTCTTGGCAAAAAAAGTACCAGATCGGCCCAATAGGTCAGAATCAACAAGATAACAATCTGGATGGCTAAAAAAGGCAGTACTGCTTTGGTCACGTAGATCAAGCCACGATTAACCAGAGCCCCGGTAATATAGAGGCTGACACCAAGTGGAGGCGTACAGTATCCGATCCCTAAATTAACCGTCATCAAAAGACCAAAATGGAGTGAACTGATATTATACTCCGGCAGCATCGGCAACAGAATCGGAGCCAGAATCAACGTGGCGGAAATAATATCCATAAACATGCCGACTATCAACAGCATAACATTGACGATCAACAGGAAAGCCCAAGCCGAATGAACCTGACTGACAACCGCCTCTGCTAAAATTGACGGGATCTGCTCCAGAGTCAGATAACGACCGAAGGCAGTAGCTCCAGCCACGATTATCAGGAGAGTGGCTGAGGTTACCGCAGAGGATACCACCACATCTTTGATCTTATTGAGTTTCATATCCTTATGGATGAAAATCTCAACAACAAAGGCGTAGACACAAGCCACCACAGCAGCTTCATTGGCTGTAAAGACACCGGAAAAAATACCGCCAAAGATAATTACCGGCAACATCAGCGCCCAGAAACCCTCACGTAAGACCGCTATCAACTCTTTAAAGGTTGGAGCTGGAGAACGTTTAAAATTCCGGTTCCGACAATAGAAGTAAGAGTATAGCGACATACCTACAATGATCATGAATCCTGGAACAAATCCGGTCATAAAGAGGGCCGCCAGGGAGTCGTTACTGACCATCGAGTAGAGGATCATCGAGATACTGGGCGGAATGATAACCCCTAGAATCGGCGCCGTGGTCATTATACCGACACTAAATTTCTCGTCGTATTGATTATCCATCAACGCCGGAATCATGAAACCCCCGATCGCAACCACAGTGGCAACCGTTGATCCCGAGATGGCACCAAACATTCCACAGGCAAGTACTCCAGCCATAGCTAGGCCACCAGGGAAAAAGCCAACAACCGCATTGGCAACCTTAATAAGCTTGTCGACGATAGAACCGGAGGTCATAATATTTCCGCAGAGGATAAAGAAGAGCACCACAACCAGGGCAAAATTGTCCATACTGCGAAATAATGTCTGGGCCAGCATCAGAATCGGCATATCCGTAAAGTAGACAAAACCAAGAATACTGGTAAAAAAAAGGCACATAAAAACCGGAACGGTAGCCCCCAGACAACCGAGCAGGCAAAGTACAATAATTAAATAGCTACTATCCATTATTTATTAACCTGCTGACCGGTAAAATCTTCCCAAACCACCATAATTGTTCTAATTATCATCATCCCCCCCATAAGTGGAAGAATCGCATAAAGTATCACCAGCGGAATCCCCAAAATGATAGTCTTCTGATGGGTCTCAAGCTGCAATGCAGCCATCTGCCAACCAAGATAAAAAATCAACACGCTGTACCCAAGAGTACAAAGATTACTAAAATAATCGAGTGGTTTCTTTAAGAAGGGAACGATCTGAGGTAGAGCATCAATCCTGATCATAGAACGATTTTTCAAGGCCGCTGAGCAACCGATAAAAGTAGTATAAATTATAATTTCACGAATCAGTTCTTCCGACCAGGCCAGTGAATAGTGAATCGTATAGCGTAATACGACATTGACAAAGAGTGAAATCAGTCCCACCATTACCGCAATAAAAATTGTCCACTCTTCAAAAAACGAGAATATTTTGTCAATAATCTTAAAACTTTTAGCGACCATAATTAATCCGAATCTACAATAACGACTTCCAGGAGGATATCCAAGAATGTCCTTTTTCTACCCTTAAAAAAAAGGAGCCGGAAGTTTCTACTTCCGGCTCCTGCCACAAATTAGAAATTAATAGTCAAGTGACCGTTTATAGCCCATGAAATCCTGAACTTTCTTCAGGTAGTCGGCCCCGATCTTGCCAGCCCATTCCTGATGAACCTTATCGCCTTTCACGCGCAGGGTCTCCATCTCATTATCAGACAGTTGATAAAAATTAATGCCAGCAGCCTTGGCCTTAGCAATCTGGTCGGTTTCCTGCTTGCGAGTCAAAACACGAGTCTTGGCACACTCTTCGTGAATAACATCAAGCATGACTTTCTGGAGGTCGGCCGGCAGCGAATTATAGAATTTCTCATTAACAAGGAAGATAAAAAGGCCTTGCGCATAATTGATCTGGGTAAAGTTTTTGCAAACTTCAAATTTTTTCGTAATATTGCAAACCATAGGTGTATGGTCCAAACCAGTGATAACCTTCTGTTTCAAAGAAATAGGAACATCAGGCCAAGGCATAACAACCGGATGCAGGCCCCACTCTTTATAGAGAGTCTGCTGTACTGCGGCTTCAGCGATACGAAATTTCACGTCCTTGGCATCAGCCAAGCTTTTTACTGGGTCAACCGTGGCCCAACCATAGTTACCATAACCGGTAATATCAACACCCATTATTCCTTGATGCTTCATGCCATCCAAGAAATACTGCCAATACTCACTACCTATATACTTGTCGAGTTTATCGAATGAGTTGATCAAGAATGGCAGATTAATAATACCCATGCGAGGAGCAAGGTTAGTCACCGCCACAGAAGAGCAGAGCATACCCTGAACCGTATTAGTTTTAAGCATATTAAGAACTTCAACTTCACCACCAAGCTGGTGCAGCGGGTAATATTTCAGGGCGATCTGTCCATTACTTTTTTCCCACAGACTGTCACGCACCCGATAACCGGCCGCTACGCCCTCAATAACAGGATGAGAGATATTGGAGACCTTCATTACGTATTTAGCTTTGGACATATCTACTGTAGATTTCCATTTTGCCAAAGGATTCTTTTTCTTCCCACCCGCAGCCAAGACCGCCGACGAACTAGCCATCAAAACAACTAACACCAGAACCAGCACACGCATACATATTCTCTTCATCGTCTACCCCTTTTCAACCTTTTTAGGTTACCCAACCAGTATGGCTCAACAATCTACCACACCACCAATACTACACATTAATACAAAATTTAAAGATATGTTTCTAGCAAGAAACCACTATCATTAACCAATCAATGCCAGATGGGAAAATATCATCACCAATCTTCTATTAAATACCTCAAAAGAATTTTCCAAAACAAAATTATAACCGCATAATGACAACCACTGTAAAGCAAAAAAGCAATGCGCTGTCAAGTGTTAATATAACTTTTTTTTAAAATGCAAGTCGGCCCTACTACTAAAACTGAAAAAGAGTATTGATCAGAAAATTAATGTGATAATTTTTCACATCTCCCAGCCAATATGATGCAAGCTACTATTTCTCTTGCTTTTAAAGCATTCAACAAGTATTATAAAGCTTACTTACAACACTCAAAGACCTGCCAAGATATTGTAATTAAAAGATAAAAACGAACTCTTAATATATCACAAGATACCCGGCATCATGACAGTGACTAAAATACTCTGCATCCCCCTTCTCATTCTGACTGTTTCCCTCCAGACAGGGCTCCCTTTTGAGAGCAAATTATATGCCGCTGACAAAAAACAAATAGAGTTTGCAGCTGACCATCCACCCTACCTGGAAGACTTTGTCATGGGTTCGAATCGAGGCAAAATAACCCTTTCATTAAAAGTTGCCAACCCTTTTGACCATGAAATTAAATCTTTACTTTTAAACGGCGTCTCACAAAAAATAACCCTCTCCACGAAAGTCACTGCGAACAGATTTAACCTTTTTCTGGTTAAATTCAACCGGGAAATTAAAAACATAACTTATACCCATAAAATTAAATACGATAATTTAAAAAAGCTTTTTACCGTGAGTATATCACCCGAAGAAAACCCCATCGAGACCGCCTCTTATAAAGAAGCGATACAGCTAGCCACGGAATTCAAGAATATCACACTGCTACGCGGAAACCAACTTGAACCCGGTCGAAGTTATCAGGTTGAAGCTCGAACTGAAATAAGAAAAGTACGCCTCCCTTTCCACCTTGAATACCTCTTCTTCTTCCTCTCGGCCTGGGATCGCAAAAGTAACAACTACACTATCGACATTCCCGAACGACTTATCAACGAAACCCTCAAGAGATAGCCTTGCCCTCCACCTCCCCCAACAGTAGCCTGGAAACCAAAAACCTCGTCGACAAAGACCTCAAACGACGGCGGCGAGAGATCATCATAATCACGATCCTGGCACTAATTATAACCGCACTCTTCTACATCGAAATGAATCTTCCCAACCTGCCGACCGATCTCCCGATCCTCGGCAACGTCATCGTTTTCGCCCTCATCAATATCAATATCATTCTTCTGCTGCTTTTGATTTTTCTCATCTTGCGCAATCTTCTCAAACTCCTTCTAGAGAGAAAACGCAAGATTGTCGGCTTTCGCCTACGCACCAAACTGGTAGTCGCTTTCATTTCACTTTCGCTCTTTCCTACTATCCTTCTTTTTGTCGCCGCTACCGGGTTTATCCGCTTCAGCCTCGACAACTGGTTCTCCACCAACTTCGAAGCCTCTCTGGATGCTTCGCTGGTTGTCGCCCAAGAGTATTACGGCAACTTGCGCCGCCAAAACCAGACTTTCGCCGCCGCCATCGCCACTGAAACCACCCGTAAAGGACTTATGATCGGCGAACAGGAGAAACTTGTACAAAATCTTGTCGAGCAGAAACGGGCCGAGTTTTCCTTGGATGCAATCGCTATTATTCCTCAACCCGGCCTAGCGACATGCGCTCTCAGCCTAAGTGACAAGCTCAGCAATAAGCACTTTCAAGCCGGCATCGATCTGGGCAACCGCCCTCCCCCAAAAAACCGTATCGTCCCGCTTGACAATGGTGCTGCAATGGTTCAAGGTTGGGCCCCGGTTTTTTCCGTCTGGCAAGGTGATGAAACCATCGCCATGGTTGTCACCGTAAAACTTGTTCCAGCCCAACTTGCTCTGCAAATGCAGAGTATCTCAGAAAAATATACTGCTTACAAGAAGGCCAAGAACCTGGAGCTCTATATCAAGAGCAACTACATCTTGACCTTCGTCCTGATTACGGCCCTGATCACCTTTATCTCAATCTGGTTTGGCTTCTATTTGGCTAAGGATATCACGGCTCCTGTACATGAGTTGGCCCTGGCAACTAGAGAAATCGCCGGCGGCAATCTCGATTTCAGTATTGACATGGTTGCCAGCGACGAACTCGGCATCCTTGTCGACTCATTTAACAGCATGACCGAAAAACTCCTTAAGAGCCGGAAAGAAAGCGAGCTTGCCCACCAGGAGATGAGCCGCATCAGCCTTGAACAGGCCCAAAGGCGCCGCTACATCGAGATCATACTTGAAAATATCAACACCGGCGTTATCGCCCTTGATCGGGGCGGCCGCATCACCACCATTAACCGGAAAGCGGAGAAGATATTCGCTCTTTCGGCAGAAGAGGTACAGGGACAAAACTACCGAGACATCTTTCACCAGGAGCTTATTCAAAAGATTCGCCAATACCTGAAAGAGAGCCAGAACGATCTCCACAAAGAGAGCAGCATTGAACTTACCCTGCCTGACCATAACCGCTACATCGCAATTCATTTCAGCCCTTTTTACGATGAATCTGAAACCTACATCGGCATGCTGGTTATAATCAACGATATGACTGAACTGGTCAAGGCTCAAAAAACTGTAGCCTGGCGTGAAGTGGCCCGCAGAATCGCTCATGAAATTAAAAACCCGCTCACCCCGATTGCCCTCTCGGCCCAACGCATTCAACGCAAATACAGCGGCTTGACCGAAGATGACGACCAGGTTTTAAAAGAGTGCACAAGCACTATTGTCCGCCAAGTTAATGACTTAAAATCCCTGGTCAACGAATTTTCCAATTTCGCCCGCATGCCTCAGGCGAATCCCACCCTGCAGAATCTGAACGCAACCATCGAAGAATCACTAATTCTCTACCGCCAAAGTCACAATCGGATCAAGTTCACCTTCGATCCAGACACCAGAATTCCCGATTTTTATCTTGACCATGAACAGATCAAACGGGTTATGACCAATCTGATAGACAACGCTCTGGCGGCTATACAAAAAATAGAGGACGGCCATATCTGGATTGCCTCTAGACTTGACAAAAGTCTGGAAATGGTTATTATCGAGCTCAATGACAATGGCCCGGGAATTGATGAAAAAACCCAGTCCCGTCTTTTTGAACCATACTTTTCTACAAAAAAAAGAGGTACCGGCCTTGGCTTAACAATTGTCAAAACCATCATTAATGACCATCGAGGTTTTATCCGAGTGAGGGAAAACCACCTTAAAGGAACCTGTTTCGTAATCGAATTACCCATTATTAAAAAGATATGAAAAAAACTATACTCATTATCGATGACGAGCCGGCTATTCGCCAGTCAATGAGCGCTATTTTCAACGACGAAGGCTACACCGTCATATGCGCTGAAGACGGCACTCAGGCTTTAGGCCTGCTTGAAAAAGAGACCCCTGACCTTATCTTTCTCGATATCTGGTTGCCGGACAGTGACGGCCTAAAGCTTTTACCAGGCCTGAAAAAAGAACACCCTCAGGTTCCCATCATCATGATTTCCGGTCACGGTACCATTGAAACCGCAGTTCAAGCGACCAAGATGGGAGCTTTTGACTTTATTGAAAAGCCTCTTTCACTTGACAAGCTGGTTATCACCGCCAGCAACGCTCTGACCATCTCCCGTCTCCAGGAAGAAAATGTTCGCCTCAAGAAAAAATATAGCGAAAACCGCCTGATCGGCGACTGCAAAGCCATCGATCAGCTCAGGGAACAGATCAGGATCATAGCCCCAACCGATAGCTGGGTTCTGGTGGTTGGTGAAAACGGCACCGGGAAAGAGCTCGTAGCGCGGGAAATTCACCGTATAAGCAGTCGCCATGAACGTCCCTTCATCGATGTCAACTGCGCTGCCATCCCCGACAACCTGATCGAATCAGAACTTTTCGGCTATGAAAAAGGTGCCTTCACCGGAGCCGAAAAGCGACAAAAAGGAAAATTCGAGCAAAGTCACGAAGGCACCATTTTTCTCGATGAAATCGGCGACATGAGCCTTAACACCCAGGCTAAAATACTTAGAGTCCTACAGGAAAAATCCTTTACGCGTTTAGGGAGCAGCAAAAACATCCCTATTGATGTCCGCATAATCGCCGCCACCAACAAAAACCTAGAGGAAGAGATCCTGTCAGGTAACTTTCGACAGGATCTCTTCTACCGCCTCAACGTTCTACCAATCCAGGTTCCTCCGTTAAGAGATCGTCGCGAAGATATTCACATACTGGCAGAAAGTTTCCTCACCAATTACCACAACAACCATGGTGGCACCTTTAAACATCTAGCCCCTGAAGTTATCACTCAACTTAAAAACTACCACTGGCCCGGCAACGTCCGCGAACTTAAAAACCTGATGGAACGGCTCTCCATTATGTGTGCTGAAGAACTCGTCCAGACCAGCGACCTGCCTCCCTACTTAAGAACGGGGAACCAATCAATCAGCGACACACACGACAATCCAAAATGGAAGAATCTACTTACATCGGATTCACTCATTGAGGCCGTCAAAGAGTTTGAAAAAATCTACCTTACCAACAAACTCCTCCAGAACGATTGGAATATCTCAAAAACAGCGACCCAGATCGGGGCCACCAGACGTAATTTGCATCGCAAGATCAACGCTCTGTCCATCTCACAAACGGATTAACCATGCATAACAACAACAATAACAGTAATGCCTATAATGCCGAAGCGATCGAAGTTCTGAAGGGGCTTGACCCGGTCAAACTACGTCCCGGCATGTACACAGACACGACCCGGCCCAACCATCTCGCCCAGGAAGTTATCGACAACAGTGTTGATGAAGCAATAGCCGGTTTTGCCAATTCTCTAGAAGTCACCCTCTACCAAGACAACTCCATCGAAGTCAAAGATAATGGCCGGGGCATGCCGGTAGACATTCACCCGGAAGAGGGAGTTCCAGGTATAGAACTGATCCTCACCCGACTCCACGCCGGAGCTAAATTCACACAAAAGAATTACCAGTTTTCAGGCGGCCTGCACGGGGTCGGGGTATCGGTTGTCAACGCACTGTCCGAACGTCTTGAGGTCGAAGTCCGCCGCGATGGTGGTCGTTTTACCTGCGCCTACGCTGATGGTGAAACGATCGAGCCATTAACCAGAGTGGAGGATGTCGGCCGCCGCAACTCCGGAACCAGTATCCGCTTCTGGCCCAATCCGCAATATTTTGATTCCGCAAAATTTTCTGCCACCAAACTGGCTCACGCCCTACGCGCCAAAGCCGTCCTCTGCCCGGGTCTTAAAGTCACCTTTAAAGACCAGATCAACAACGAATCTTACGAGTGGCAATTCATTGACGGACTTTCTGACTATCTCAAACAGAGCTTGGGAAACTATCCGCAAATACCATCCCAACCATTCACCCATAAATTTAACGGAGAGTATGAAAGCGTAAGCTGGGCTCTCACCTGGCTGCCGGAAGAGGGAGAGCTTATCAATGAAAGTTATGTCAACCTGATCCCCACCTCACAGGGCGGCACCCATGTCAACGGTTTGCGCAGTGGGCTGCTGGCCGCCTTGAAAGAGTTCTGTGATTTCCGTCATCTCCTGCCCCGAGGTGTCAAACTCTCCCCCGAAGACAGCTGGGAGCGCTGCAGCTACATTCTATCTTTAAAGATGCCGGAACCACAATTTTCCGGGCAGACCAAAGAACGCCTGACCTCAAGAGAGAGCGCTTCGTTTATCTCCGGGGTAGTTAAGGATTCTTTCAGCCTCTGGCTCAACGAACATCCGGCCATCGGCGAAGAGCTTGCAGCCCTGGTCATCGCCAATGCCCAGAAACGTCAACGTGCGGCTAAAAAAGTTGAGCGTAAGAAGATTACCAGCGGCCCGGCTCTGCCTGGCAAGCTGGCTGACTGCGTCAGTCAGGATCCCGCCTTAAGTGAGCTTTTTCTCGTCGAAGGTGATTCCGCCGGGGGTTCCGCCAAACAGGCCCGAGACCGCAATTTCCAGGCGGTCATGCCCTTAAGAGGAAAAATTCTCAACACCTGGGAGAGTGATGTCGAAATCATCATGACTTCCAGAGAGATCCACGACATCTCATCAGCTATCGGGGTTGACCCGGGATCAAACAAACTTGACGATCTGCGCTACGGCAAGATCTGTGTCCTTGCCGATGCTGACTCCGACGGTCTCCATATCGCCACTCTGATCTGTGCACTTTTTCTGCGTCACTTCAAGCCCTTGGTTACAGCTGGGCATCTCTTCATTGCCATGCCACCGCTCTACCGGATAGACCGAGGTAAAGATGTCTACTACGCTCTCGATGAAGCGGAAAAAAATGGCATTATTGATCGCCTAAAATGTGAAAGAAAGGCCGGCAAGATCAATCTGCAAAGATTCAAAGGCCTTGGCGAGATGAACCCATTACAGCTTCGTGAAACCACTATGGCCTCGGAAACCAGGCGTCTGGTTCGTTTAAACCTCGATCATGAAGAAGAAGATTTCAAGATTATGGACATGATGCTGGCCAAGAAAAGATCCGCCGACCGACGTCAGTGGCTGGAAAGTAAAGGCTGCCTGGCAGAGCTATAGTTAAAGGCAGTTCAACGTTCAGGGTTCAGAGTTCAAAGCTGAAAACCCAGAACATTGACCTGCTTATGACCTCGAACCTACCCCTAACTCTTAACTTTAAACTTTAAACTGAATATAACATGAATCAGAACAACCAAATTATTCAAAATGAGTGCGAGAGCCAGTTTCTCGGCAAATTCACTGAGAAGGCCTACTTAGAATACGCTATGTACGTCATTCTCGACCGAGCCCTGCCCCATATTGGCGACGGCCTTAAACCGGTTCAGCGACGAATTGTCTACGCGATGTCGGAGCTTGGTTTAAAAGCCGGGGCCAAATACAAGAAATCGGCCCGCACCGTTGGTGACGTTTTAGGTAAATTTCACCCCCACGGCGACTCCGCCTGCTACGAAGCTATGGTTCTGATGGCCCAGCCTTTTACCTACAGATATCCCCTGGTTGACGGTCAGGGTAACTGGGGGGCACCAGATGACCCTAAATCCTTTGCCGCGATGCGCTATACCGAATCCCGGCTTTCGGCCTATGCCGACCTGCTGTTAAATGAATTAGCTCAAGGTACGGTTGAATGGGGCGACAACTTTGACGGCACCCTTAAGGAACCGAAACTTTTACCGTCCCGCCTCCCAAATATCCTCTTGAACGGCAGTACCGGAATCGCCGTCGGCATGGCAACCGACATTCCACCGCACAACTTAAGTGAAGTCGCTGCCGCCTGCATCCACCTGCTCGACCATCCTGAGGCGACAACTGCTGAACTCTGCAATTTTATCCAGGGCCCCGATTTCCCATCTCATGCCGAGATCATCACGCCCCGACAGGATATCATAAAACTCTACGAAAAAGGCAATGGTTCCTTGAAAATGCGGGCGGTCTATCAAAAGGAAGATAATGACATCGTCATCACGGCTCTGCCCCACCAGGCTTCAGGAGCCCGGGTCATGGAGCAGATAGCAGCTCAGATGCAGGCCAAAAAGCTGCCCATGGTGGCCGACTTAAGGGATGAATCAGACAATGAGGAGCCGGTTCGCCTGGTCATAATTCCCCGTTCAAACCGAATTGACGCTGAACTTTTGATGGCCCACCTTTTCGCAACCACCGATCTTGAAAAAAACTACAGGGTCAACCTCAACCTGATTGCCCTGGATGGACGCCCCCGCGTTATGGGCCTATCAGAGCTGCTCAACGAATGGCTTAGCTTCCGCACCGATGTGGTACGCCGCCGACTTAACTTTCGCCTGGATAAGGTTCTGGCCCGTCTTCACATTCTTGCAGGTCTACTGATCGCCTTTCTCAATCTTGATGAAGTCATCGAAATCATTCGCAACAATGACAGCCCCAAACCCATCCTCATTGAACGGTTCACCTTAAGTGAGGAGCAGGCCGAAGCCATTTTAGAGCTTAAGCTGCGCCACCTGGCCAAACTTGAGGAGATGAAAATCAGAGGAGAAGAGGAGGAGCTGGAGAAAGAACGTAAGCTATTGGCAGAGATCCTCAGTTCTAACCGAAAACTAAAAAGCTTGATCCGTAAAGAGATTAAAGCAGATGCCAAACGCTATGGCGACCCGCGCCGTTCGCCGACCGTCACTCGCAATGAAGCCCAGGCCCTCAAAACAACCGACCTCCTGCCAACTGAAGCGATCACAGTAATCCTCTCCGAAAAAGGCTGGGTCAGGGCTGCCAAGGGACATGACATTGACCCTGAGAAAATTAACTATCGAGCCGGGGACAGCTTCAAAACCGCGGTGCCGGGGCGCAGCAACCAATCCGTTATTTTTCTGGCCGCCAATGGCCGCTGCTACACTCTTGCAAGCCATACCCTGCCTTCAGCCCGCAGTCACGGTGAACCTTTAAGCGGCCGCCTGCAGATTGAAAATGACAGCCCCATAGAACACTTGCTGATGGGAGAAGCGGATGAACTTTTTCTTATGGCATCCGACAACGGCTATGGCTTCATTACCCATTTAAATGAATTTTTAAGTAAAAACCGTAACGGTAAAGCAGTTCTGACACTCCCACCCACAGCCTTGCCCTTACCACCTTTACGTTTAAAAAATCTTCAAAATGAAAAGCTGGTTGCCTTAAGCAGCAGTGGCCGCATGCTGATTTTTCCGCTAACTCAGTTACCCATCCTGCCCCGGGGAAAAGGCAATAAGATCATCAATCTCAGCCCAGGACGCAGCCAACATGAAACAGAGACCCTGAAAACCGCCGTCATTCTGCCGGCCAACGCCACTTTAAGAATTCACGCCGGACGCCGCCATCTAACTCTCAAAAAAGAGAGCCTGGAGGCCTATTACGGCAACCGTGGCCGCCGCGGCCTGATGCTACCTCGCGGGCTGCAAAAAGCCGAACGCTTAGAAATTATTGATGAAGGCGAACAGAAACAGTAACCAATCAATAGCAAACCTTCACAACCATTTTCCAGAATAAAGCTCCATTGATGACGTTCTCACCCGGGAAATCGCTGCAGCCGCCTTCGCCCTTGGATGACATTTGCCACTAGCTCCCACCACATTGCCATGAATACTATTCCATTTGAACCGGATGACACGATCATCATCGACCATAATGGCCCGCTGTTGCGTATTACGCTCAATCGTCCCAGGGCAATCAACAGCCTTAACCTGGAAATGATTCGCAAGTTGTCAAGAACCCTTGACGAGGCGGAAGAATCACCGTCAGTACAGGCGGTTTTGCTTCAGGGAGCTGGAATGCGAGGATTTTGCGCCGGCGGTGATATCAAAACGCTAACTCTGAACTTGAAAAATCAGGATGATGGTCGGGCGCTGACCTTCTTTGCCGAGGAGTATGACCTGGATTTGCGTCTCCACCGCTTCCCCAAGGTCGTGGTGGTCCTGGCCGATGGGGTCACCATGGGCGGCGGACTTGGCATTGCTGCCGGTGCCGACCTGATCGTGGCAACTGAACAAACTCGAATGGCAATGCCCGAAACCCGTATCGGCTTTTTCCCCGACGTCGGTGCCACCGGCTGGATGTTTAACCGATGCCCGGCCGGCTATCCGGAATTCCTGGGACTCACCGGCTACGAAATGGTGGGTGCGGAATGCGTAAGGCTTGGATTTGCAACCCATCTCATCACCCGAAAACGGCTTCCGGATGTTGTTACCTGCCTGACCCTCCATGCCGGCAAACTACCCCGGGAAAAGCCAGCCGCTGTGGCCCAGTTGCGAAAGGTTCTCACATCTTTCGCCGAAAAACAGATTCCGGCAAACCCCGAAATGGATAAATGGGTTCGTACCTATTTTCAGGGAGGGAAATCCCTTTCAGAAATATTGGGGGAACTATCTCTGTGCAGCCTGCAACATAATCTCTGCAAAGGTGTTTTCACTCGCCTTGCAGAACGATCGCCGACCGCCTTGGCGCTCACTCTCAAACTCTTGCGCCACAATGAGGGCCGGTCTCTGGAAGAGGTGTTCAGATCTGACCTGCAGGCGGCCCGTTTTATCATCAACCACCCGGATTACCCCGAGGGCGTCCGGGCCCGCCTGATTGACCGGGATGATCAACCCCACTGGCAACCCGGCACCATTGCCGAAGTCGGAACCCTGGCTTTGGACTTATAACAGACAATGGATCTTCAATTTCACCTTGCCCCTAATTCCCACTCCAAATCCCTACCAAAATATAAAAAGTGACCATCCCTTTGCAAAAACGAATTTAAGGTTAATCATGTCGAAGATGTTCGCTGAAAAAAGGTTAACCTTGGACAAATTTGTAAAGATGAGATCTTAGTTGTGGCAATCTCTACTGTTATAAAATCAATTAAGAACCACCAATTGACAATTTCCCTTGGTCTATGATCAAGATCCCCGATTCAATCAAAACCTTTTCTGCAACAGAGTCAAGATCATCCACGAGAGGCCATACCCTTTCATTTGTTAATTCTGAAATAACCACGGCATTAATAACGGTTGGGACCATGCTTGGTTGCCAATTTTGACTATCATTCCAACTGCTAGAATAACCTTGCCAAAGCAATGAATCGTAATGATATTCGTAAGCCCCCATGTCGTAACCCTCTCCAATAGGCCTTAAATAACTGTCAAGATCATCCGCTGGAGCATCGGTTGAAGTACCTGTGTCTATGCAGTCTGAAGTGGAAGTTAGGTGATAGTTGCCACCTATCCAGAAATCGTCAGCCGCATCTGTCGGTGTAGCGTTATCATCCCAGTGTCCCGGAGCCGCAAACCCGGGATCAAGATCGATATTGCCGGCGCCGGCATAGCCCCCCTGAATATTGGAATATGTGACAATGGGACTGGAACCGTACGCATTAAATAGTTCATTGCCATTCTCCCAGAAGATTGAGTTTTTGATCTCTGCAGAGTAATACAACATGTAAATTGCGGAACCATTTCGGTTATTTGAAAATGTACAGTTGGTAAACGTCGTGGTGCAGGACTCGATCCAGATAACCCCAGAAGAAAGTCCGCCATGATTACCTATAAAGAGGCAATTGGTAAAACTGGAGGCATCATTTTGACCGGTAAAAGCACCGCCTCGCGATTGTCCATAGTTGGCTTCAAAGATGCATTCACTGATTTCAGCCTGCGGGATTGTCCCATTCAGGTCGGGATCATTGGAAGATTTGCTGCTGTAAATGGCGCCACCCATACCAAATCCATTATCGGCGGTATTGTTCCGAAAAATGCAATGGCTAATAGCTGGAGAAGCGGTTTCATTGTATATAGCTCCGCCATATGTACCAACATCGCGCCCTCCGGTAATCAGAAAACCGTCAATGGTACCGTCAGCAGTGAAATGAAAACAGTTACCTAATTCCTGGCCGTCGATAATTGTACTTTCATCCTGCCAGGAACTGCGCTCGTCACCAACCCCGGTAAAAGAACCAGAAACAACGATTGCCTTGTCAATTTCAAGGGTCCCATCCAGTAGGTAAGTGCCGTTTTTTACTCGGATACCCTCACCCGCTGCAGCTACTTCAAGAGCTTCGGCAATGGTTTTAAAAGCGGCCACCCAACTGGTTCCATCACCGGAGCTGACGACCTCGCTGTCCACATGCCAGGGGCCATTATAGATGATGCCGTCATATTCACAGGCTCCCATGTCGTAACCGTAGATTTGAGGACGCTCGATGCCGTAAAGATCATCAAGCGGGGCTCCGGCAGCGGTCCCGGCGTCAATACAAACCGACCCCAACCGCAGATGATAATCGCCTCCGGCAGCATCGACAAAAAGAGGATTATAGCGGATGTTACCATTGCCATCGGGCGTTGTACCTCCGGCCCCGTAGCCATCCTGGTCCACGTCACTGTAAGTAACCGTAACAACAGCACCACTTAGTAGACAAATCTGCTCATCTTCATTGCCCCAAAGGATACAATTTTTTAGGACTGGTACGGAAGTAACGTAGTAATTGGCGGCAAAACCGCCGCCAAAACCATGGTTATTGGCAATCGTACAGTTGGTGATCGGTGTGGTACAGTTGTAACTTTGAATGCCGCTGCCACCCTCTTCATACGCTTCCTGATTTGTCAGAGCATTGTCACAAATCAAACAATTGGTTATCGTAGTATTGCGGGAAGAGTTGTAAATGCCGCCGCCACCACTTCCGGCGGCATTGCCACTGATTACGCAGCGTTCTATGATTGGAGCGGTTCCCAGACTGCCTTCCGTATAGATGCCGCCGCCGATCGAGTTGGCCACATTTTCAGTGATGCAGCAGTCTGTTACCACAGTGCCAGAACCTCTGATATAAATTCCACCACCGTAATATCTTGCGGTATTGTTACTGACCAAACAGTTACTGATGTCGCAGGAGTCAACGTAAGCATGGACACGGATGCCACCACCGTAGCCGGTATCCGTATTACCGGTTACCGTACAGTTGGCAATAGCGGCATGAACCTCAGGCCCATCATTGGTTGCCGAGACATATATACCTCCTGCGGTATAAGAACCACTGCCGTCGGTGATGGTAAAACCGTCGATGGTGCCATCTGCAGAGATCTCCACACAGGTAAATCCGTTATTGCCCTGGATAATGGAAGGCGCGTTCCGCCAGTCACGATCCGGCCAGTCGGGGTTGCTGACATCATCGGGAAAGCCACCGTAGATCTCTACGGCCTTGTTGACCTGAATGGTTCCGGTAAGGTTGGTAAGGTTGTAGGTACCTTCCCGAACCCAGATGGAAGCTCCGTCAAGAACGTTTGCGTTAACTAGAGCAGCATTAATGCTGGTGAAAGCATTGTTCCAACTGGAGCCGTCACCGGTGCCGGTGGCGGTTGCATCAACATAAAAAACGGCGGCCAGGCTTCTGCCGCTCAAAGGGATTGCCAATTCCGGGTTGGCACCGCAGTTTGAGGACATTGTTAATGTGGTAGCCAGATCACCGGTTACATGCGGGGTAAAAGAGATGGTTAACTGCTGGGATTCTCCCGGCAGCAGGGTCAGGGGCAGGCTTATACCTGAATAGGTGAAATTATTCGTATCACCCAGAGTTACGGCGGTGATTCTCAGATTTTCAACTCCAACATTAGTTATGGTAAGCAGCTCATCGCGCTGTCCGCCACTGGCCAGTTGGGCAAAATTAATTTTGTCCGGGGTCGGCATGATGATGGGGATATCCGGCCCCCAGGCGATGCCGGCACCAGTGGGCATTGCCAGGCCGGGAAAATCTATATCGTGGGTGGCCTGTCGGTTGCCGTTCCAGTCAAAAGCATGGGCTTTATTGGTCCCAACGTTGTAGTATTGCAGATAGATATAACTGGTATCGGCGCTTAATGCGGTTATGTCATGGCCGGGATAGATTTCAATACTGAATTCCCTTTCCATATCGCCGGAGGTATCATAGATACGAACCGTGCTGGTAGAGCCACTGGCAACCACGATCCACCCATTAACATACTGCATATGGTCAGGGTAGAAAGTAGGAGAGAGATACCATTGATCAGCAAAAGAACCGCTACCATATAATTCAATTCTGAACGGGTTGGTATCAAGATAGTGTTTATAGCGACCCAGATAGGTGGTGTTGCCGTTGATAGCGATACCGCCACAAAAGCCCGATTCGGTGGCATTAATGGAAAACTGAGTACTGGTACCGCCGGAGCGGAAGGCCTCGGCAGTTACATAGTCATATTCAGCTTGGTGAGATGTCCAGGCCGTGTAGCCATCAGTGGTAAAACTTTTGTATCCTTGGCCAGATTCCGGAAAACTGGTAAGTGGAAAAGACTCCTGTAAAACGCCATCCATACTGTAGCATTCCACGGTTTCATCCACTAGAAAATAGAAACACTGGCGAGCCTGGACCCGGAAGGCCATTGAGACCAGGATCAAACAGGCAACAATGAGTATCATAACGATGCTATAACTTATTTTTGCCAAGGGATGTTGCCTTAGTTTCTTCATAAATATTCTCCTTTTATGATTTACCCACTAAAACTAACCCACCCGGTGGATGTTAGTCACCTCGCGGCCCGTCCTTAACTTTTCGATATTCTTAACAATTTAACCTTCATCATACTTGCCACCAACAAAAAAGACAGCCGAGCTGCTCTTTAAAATAGGCAACCCGGCTGTCTTTGCAAACACTGTAAACAAGACCCGTGGTTTTCCGACCCTGCCTTTCGACAAGTGTGGCTTTTTCAGGTATATTTATTTGAAGCTACATACTATCATTAGGCACAAAGCACGATAAAAAGCAATGTCTGTTTCCTGGTTTCAACTCAAAATATAACCTACCAAAAGGTGATACATGCGTCAAAGATATCCGCTGGCAATCTCAACTTCCCAGGGAAATTGCAAACGAAAGGTATATCGTAATAGGATATTTGCACAATATAAAAAATATATGCAATGTCTAATTTTGAATCACTTAATGCAGGCGATTATGCCACTTTTTAGGATCTTTTGCAGTATGAAAAACACTATAAATTGTTACTTTTCCATCTAGATGTTCGTAGAATATGGCGTAAGGGAATCGCCTCAACAATGCTCGGCGGTATTCCTCATGAACCTTCGCTTAAATCTCCGGCGTACGAATTATTGCCTGAATACAAGCTTCCATACAAGACAAAAATTCCTCCCCCAAACCAGTACGTCGTTCCTCATACCAGGAATATGCCTCATCAATGTCCCGCTGTACCTCAGGAACTAATATTAATTCAACGGCCATAACGACTGCGAATCTGACGCTTAACTTCATCCCGTGAAAGACACGATGCCGTGCTATTCGTCAAGTTGGATTTTCGTCTTGCCAGTTCTTTTTTTTGCCACTCATGCACTGGGACTCAGGGGAATTAGTGAAATATGCCATAATCGACTAAACACCTCACTATATTTCTACTGCCTACCTCAACTTTCCAACCAAACTTCAAATAAAAAACATATCGTAATAATTCGCTTACAAGATGCCTTTGACACACAGATCCTGACATCATAAAACAAGTATAGATATCTATCTTAAAACATAGTTTTTGTAAAGAATATACTATTTGTGACCCGAAAAATATTTTCAGACCAGGAATTATCCGGTGAACTTTACTGGACTTGGAACACGTGAAAGACTATACTGCATCTCTCTAAACCATTGAAAGGATAGTTTGTATTCTTCTGTTTGTTTAATCCGTATCTCAAGGAGACCGACATGATAATCGATTGGGCGTATCTACGTAAAGGTTGAACTTCCTGTAAAAAAGCCCTGGAGTTCCTGGGCAACCATAACCTGGAGATTAAGGAAACCGTTGATGCCAGAAAAGAAAAAATTGCTGATGAGAAGGCCTGGGATATCCTTTCTGAAGCAACTCATATCATCGTGGCTAAAGGGAAAAAAGAACTCAATTTCACCCCGTCCGATGAAAACAGGGCCGAGATCCTCAAAGCCGCTATGGGCCCGAGCGGCAACCTTCGCGCACCAACCTTAAAAGTCGACAACCGGTTTATGGTTGGTTTTAACCTCGAGTCATATCAATCTTTTCTAAGGTAATGGGGATGGAACATCCATGGTTTAAATTTTACGACAAAACGGTTAAGCATTCGCTGAACTATCCCGAAGTCCCGGTTTACCGCCTGCTTGATGATACCGCCAACAGGTATCCAATGCACCCGGTTACACGTTTTATGGGGAAGCAGATGAATTATGCCTCCCTTAAACAGGCAAGCGATAATTTGGCTGCAGCTTTACAAAAGATGGGGATTGGTTCGAGAGATAAGGTAGTCTTGCTTTTACCAAATTTCCCCGGCTTCCTGATTGCCTACTATGCGTTAATCAAAGTCAACGCTGTGGTGGTGCCATTAAATCTTTTGTACACCGAATCTGAACTGGAATTTTTATTTAACGATTCCGGTGCCGAAACGGCCATCACTATTCCCATGTTCTCCGCAAAAGTTGTCTCTTTGCAGAAAAAAACGAAACTAAAACAAATCCTTATAAGTTTTATAGCTGACTTCTTACCTTTTCCATTGAATATAGTGCAAAAATTACGGGAAGCTAAGTTGCTTAAAAAGGCCCGGCAGAGTGCAGAGATTGAACTTTTGCCAATGCAATCTTTAGTGCAGACAAAGGCACCAGTTAATTTCAAGCCAGCCAACACTGACCCGCAACAGATGGCGGTGCTGATCTACTCCGGCGGAACCACCGGAGTTTCTAAGGGGATTATGCTTTCTCATCAGAGTATTGTCGCCAATGCTTATCAAATTATGGCCTGGGGCAGACTCACCAAAGAAGATCGCATACTGGCGGTTCTTCCTCTCTTTCATGGATTCGGGATGAGTGTTTGCATGAATTCGTCAATTCTTGCGGGCATGGAAATTGTTCTATTGCCTAAATTTGACGCGCTTAATATGGCTAAAACCATTCACAAGTATCGACCCTCTCTGACTGCGGCCGTGCCTACCATTCTGGTGGCCCTCTCCAATCTGGCAAACGTTGACAAATTTGACTTTACCTGCCTGAAAGCGGTTTGGGTGGGAGCGGCCCCCTTAACCGACGGCATCAAAAATACTTTCGAGGAGAAAACCGGAGGACGGACGATCGAAGGTTATGGATTAACCGAAGCCGTTACTGCGATCATGGCCAATCCATACGATGGGACTCACAAAGTGGGGAGTATCGGCCTACCCTTCTCCGATGTCGAAGCTCGCATCATATCTTTGGATGGAAAACATGAGCTGCCTTTCGGTGAGACTGGTGAAATTATTCTACGAACTCCGACGATGATGATGGGCTACTATGACCGTCCCCATGAAACGGCTGAAACAATCGTTGATGGCTGGTTGTTTACAGGTGATATCGGCTATATGGATAAAGATGGCTATTTTTACATCACCGACCGCAAAAAAGATCTAATAATTGTCGGTGGTTTTAACGTCTTCCCGAGAGAAATTGACGAATTACTCTATAAGCATCCCAAAGTTAAAGAGGGTATCTCGGTCGGCATTCCTGATGACTATAAAGGTGAGCGCATCAAGGTTTACATTATTCTTAAGGATAATGAAGAAGCAACCTTTGATGAGTTCGAACAATATTTCAGAAAGCACCTGACCCCATACAAGGTGCCATCGGAAATTGAGTTCCGCTCAGAACTGCCGAAAAGCGCTATTGGCAAGATATTGAGACGGGTCCTGCGTGACGAAGAGATCGAAAAACTAAAGAGCAAAGCAAACTAATGCGGGGTCGAGACCCACAACCCAAAAGCGATCTTTTCGGCCCGCAAATAAGTACTCTTATCAGAACATTTTCTTGTTTTTTCAAACCGAAAATAACCTGTAAGGTACTAAAATCAAAATTGATCAGATACGGAATTAGAATATGCAGATGACTATTCCATCGCGAAAAGAAGTTATTAAGGATATCAAAAAGCGAAAAGGGTTGGTTGCGGCTGTGCTGCCCATCCACTACTCTCGTGCTCTATTGCGCACTTTCGATATTTACCCAATAGAGTTGTGGGGACCGCCAAAAGTTGATGTGAGCCTTGGCGGCACACATCTGCAGACCTATGTCTGTTCCATTGTCCACAACGCCCTTTCGTTTTTAAAAATGGGTGCACTTAATGTAGCAGATCTGCTCCTGATTCCACATACTTGTGATTCGCTTCAGGGCTTAGCCAGCATCCTCATTGACTTGATCAAGCCTGAACAGGCGATATTTCCCCTCTATCTGCCTCGCGGACAACGTGAAGATGATCTGACTTTTCTGGCTGATGAGTTACACTCTCTCTACGCACAATTATCAGACTTCACCGGCAAGCACCCCTCAGATGAAGATTTGCTTGCAGCCATCAAGCGTGAAGAGATGAGTGATCTTCTCATGGCCAAACTATACAAAAAAAAACAACTGATGGGTATTAACAATATAGATTTTTATCGATTGATACGCTCGCGAGAATATCTGCCGGCCGAGCAATTTTCCGATCTGGCTGATGAAGCTCTGCAAACTTCCGGTGAGCCGATACAGGGCATCCCGATAATCCTTTCGGGAATTGTGCCTGAGCCAATGGAAGTTTTAAGCACAATTGATGAAATGAACGGAGAGGTAGTAGCTGATGATTTGGCCTGTTGCGGCCGGCGTCTCTATGAGCCGGGAACAGGCACTGATCCCTTCCGCCGCATGGCCGAACGCATTATCTATGCCCCGCCCGATCCCACCCGAGGCAACTCGATTGAAGAACGTGTTAAATATTTGACTGGGATGGCGCAGAACACTGGTGCTAAAGGGATTATTTTTTATGACGTTAAATTTTGCGAACCTGAGCTCTTCGACCTGCCCGAGCTTAGAAACGCTCTCAAAGAAGTGGGCCTGGCTTCCATCAACGTCGAAGTGAACATCAATAATCCCCTTCCTCATCAGGTGGCTACACGCATTGGTGCTTTCTTAGAGATGCTGGATAGTTAGAGATACGTGAGGTTTACAGATATGGGATTAACTGATTCGTTAAAATATTACTGGAATGTAAAAGCTATGGGACAACCCTTTTTACATTGGCAACGCCGGCAGGCTGAACGTAACCCCAAAGTCTCCTCCCGATGGCGCACCGATATTTTATCACCGCCATTACGAATTGGGGCCCGAACCAAAGAGCTCGTCTCCCGTCACTACCTTGAAGGACGCTATGCCAGTGGACATCGCCCCGTGGCCTGGGTCACCTCAGGCGGACCGGTAGAGATCTTACAGGCACTTGGATTTTATGTCCTCTACCCCGAAAATCACGGGGCCCTTTGTGGCGCCAGAAGAGCCGTTATCGATATCTCCAGCGAAGCTGAAAATTCCGGATATTCCATTGATATCTGCTCTTACGCTCGTACTGATATTGGTTCAGTGCTCTCCGGCAAAACCCCGGTAGGACGATTGCCCAAGCCGGATTTACTACTGGCTTGCACCAATATCTGTCAGACTGTACTCCACTGGTATCGAGTGTTGGCCCGACATTTCAAGGTACCGTTGATTTTAATCGACACCCCATTTGTCTACACAAAAGCCTCCGATCACGCCCTGAAATATGTAAAAAAACAGTTGGAAAACTCGATCCCTATTTGTGAACGTGTAGCCGCTCGCACTCTTGATTATCGCCGCTTAAAAGAGGTGATAAAATTAAGCAAAGATGCGGCTGAATTATGGCTCGAAATAATCGGCCGAGGGCGACATCGCCCGGCACCTATTTCGGTTTTTGATCAATTTATCCACATGGCTCCGATTGTTGAGATGCGGGGAAAAAAAGAGACCGTTGACTTTTATGCAGCTTTGCTCAAAGAGCTGGATGAGAATATCAGCCGGGGAATCGGTGCGGTGCGCAACGAACGTAAGCGCCTGCTGTGGGATAACCTGCCCATCTGGTACAGACTCCGCTATCTCGCCGAGAATCTGGGCGAACACGGTATTTCTGTGGTAGCTTCAACCTATACCAATGCCTGGGGAGAGCTGGCACCACTAATGAATCAGGAAAAACCGCTGGAATCGATGGCCCGGACCTACATTTACCCAATTCTCAATCAAGGTACAAAATACAAACTCGACACCATGAAGCGGATGGTAGAGGAGTTCCAACTGGATGGTGTCATCCTGCATTCGGATCGCTCCTGCAAACCCTACTCTATCGGCCAGATTGACCAACGCAATAAACTCATTCAGGAATATGGAATTCCGGCCCTGCTCCTGGAGGCGGATCACGACGATCCCAGGGCCTACTCGGAAGAGCAGGTGGCCTCGCGCCTGGCCTCATTTGTAGAAATGTTAGACGATTAAAACTTACTTTGGAGATATATTTAATGAAAATCGCGGCTCTGGGAATTGATGTGGGCTCGACCACGGTAAAGATGACGGCTGTAAATGCTGCAGGTGAAATGCTCTGGCACCACCTGGAAACGGTTGATCCTCGGGTGGAAAAACAGGTGGACTCTTTCCTTAATAAGTTGCAAGATGATGTCGACTCCCTGAAAGACATCCCGCTGATAGCGACCGGATACGGCCGTAATTTGGTACATCAGGCAGTTAAGAAAGTTACAGAGATCACTTGCCACGCTAAAGGTGTCTATCATCAATTAGGCCGTGGCGGCACACTGGTAGATATCGGCGGCCAGGACAGTAAGGCGATTGTCATCGGAGATCAAGGACAAGTGATAGATTTTGCCATGAATGACAAGTGCGCGGCGGGTACCGGCCGCTTTCTTGAGCATAGTGCCGCCCGCATGCAGGTTCCGATAGCCGAGATGGGTTCGGTGGCCCTCTCGGCGAAGGAAGAAGTGGCCATTTCAAGTACTTGCACGGTGTTCGCCGAATCTGAAATCATCTCCATGATTGCCCACGGCGTTGCGGTGGAACCCATTTTGATGGGGCTGCACCGATCCCTAATCAGACGTGTAGTAGCTATGGTCCGCAGTGTCGGATTAGTGCCGCCATTATTGCTTTCCGGTGGGGTTGTTAAAAACCCCGCTATTCGTAAAGTAATTGAGGAGGAGACCAAAGAAAAAGTATTCCTCCCGGAACACCCCCAACTCATGGGTGCCTATGGGGCAGCACTATTCGCTTTAAAGATGATTGAGTAGAGTATCAGGATTTGGATGAGCAGAGTTTAGAGATATTGGCCGCAGCCTTAGGTAAGCTTCTGCCTGGAACCTTCATCACCAAGGTTCACCAGATGACCCCTTACCACCTGCTCTTGCGCCTGCGCGGGGGCGGTCATAGTGGAGAGTTGCGCTTAATAATCTCAATCGCCCCGCTGGAGCCCGGCCTTCACTTAACCAGCCGGCGATATCTCAACCCCCCCCGCCCTCTACGCTTTTGCGCCTATCTTCGCCACCACCTGCAAGGTGCAAGAATTACGACGGTTGAGAAGATAGATAACGATCGTATTGTTATAATTAAGGCAATGCGGCGGAATGAAGAAAAATTTCTGATAATTGAGCTTACCGGTAAACGGAGTAATGCAATTTTATGCCAGGGGACCGGGATGCAGATCGGTGCCCGATTGTTTGACTCGCCAGCTGACCAGCGGCTTAAACCAGGCACTGAATATCACCGACCGGAAGCTGCCGGAGCTGTTACTGCGAAAAACTCTTCTTCTCTTCTGGCTGGAATCATCGGCCTTGAACAAGTGGCCGTTCTTTCAAGCGAAGAGTTGCAGCAACGCTACGACGATTGGTTTTTCCCTCGCTATCAGAACCATTACGGCAGCCGGGAGATCAAACGCCTGGAAAAGAGTTTGAAACAACATCGACGGCGCTTGCAAAAAAGAAGAAAACGTCTTATTGAAGAGAGTAACGAGAAAGAGAATCACATAAATGACAGTCATCTTGGCGATCTCCTCAAAGGAGTCCTCCATCAGGTTAAAAGAGGTGCTCAATCGATAAAAGTGATCAACTACTGGTCACCATCCCTGGAAGAGGTGGAGATCGCGCTGAATCCGGCTTTGGGGCCACTGGCCAACCTCGAAAAATACTATAAAAATGCCAAAAAAGCCAAGCGCGGCCTGAAGATGATTGAGAAACGCCTGATCGAAACCAGGCAAGAAGAAGATTATACTGAAGAACTCCTCTTCCAATTCGAAGAGTTAATAAACAATCGAAAACAAAAGGCTTCAGATGAGGAGCAGGAGCTCCTTGAACTGGCCTCTGATCTGGCGGAGAGAAAAAGCCGGCAGCAACCCCCTGAAAAGGGCCGGAAAAGAAAAAGAAGAGAGGCGAATCCTGTAAAGTCACGTCACCAGGGGGTAGAACGTAAAACCGGCGTTGATGGCGGTATCATCTATGTAGGCCTTAATGCCTTGGGCAACGAAAATATCTACCGGCGCTTAAGTGCTCCCGACGACCTCTGGTTTCACACCCGTAACCGGCCCGGCGCTCACATTCTCTTAAAAACGGCGCCCGGTTCGACAAACAGTGAAAAAGAGCAGCTCCAGGCCGCCACCCTGGCTGCAGCCAACTCCAGAGCCAAAGATGAAAACCAGGTCGAGGTGACCATGATTCAAGTAAAACATCTGCGCAAACCTAAAGGGGGCCGGCCCGGTCAGGTTCTATTGGCCGGCCCTCACCAAACTCTGAGAGTCAACCCAATACCTGCCGGAGCAAAAGGATAGAAAATCATGACTGAACCCGTCAACCCAATTCGTAACCAGTTTATTGATGAGCTGAAACAATCTGGTTTTACTGAAAAACAGATTGTGGTCGCAGATGAGTCGCGGGCCTGTTACGGTTATGACGCGACCCGTCAGAGCGCCGATCCGATGCTGGTGCTGCTGCCCGATAACGGGGAGCAAGTGGAATCCGCGATGCGGCTGGCTGCGAAAAAAGAACTGAAAATATTCCCCCGCGGTGCTGCCAGCGGCATGTCGGGTGGTTCGATCCCGAGCGACGATGGCATCATCCTCTCATTAACCAGAATGAAACGGATACTCGAGATCGACCAGGAAAATATGATCGCTACGGTTGAACCGGGAGTGATAACCGGCGAACTCCAGGAGGAGGTCAGCCGCTTAGGACTTTTTTATCCGCCCGATCCCGCCAGTCTCGCCTTTTCGACCATCGGCGGCAATGTCGCCGAAAATGCCGGCGGCCCGCGAGCCGTTAAATATGGCGTTACTGCCGATTATGTCATGGGCCTGGAAGCGGTTCTTATCAATGGTGAAAAGATTAAAAGCGGCAACAAATGTGTCAAATCGGTCTCAGGCTATGATCTCACTTCGCTGTTAGTCGGCTCGGAAGGGACCCTGGCGGTCATCACTAAAATACTACTGAAACTGTTACCGGCCCCCGAAGCTGTCAAAACCTCTCTCCTGGCTTTCCCCTCAATGACCGCCGCAGCCCTGGCTATCACCGCCATGTTCAAGAACCAGATCGACCCTTCAACTATCGAGTTTCTTGATCGCCACTCAGTCAATGCGGTACGTGAAGGCCTACCCTTCTCTCTACCCGAAGAAGCCGACACTGTGCTTTTAGTTGAAATCGATGGCACAGCCCCCGGAGTACTTTCTCAGAGTCAGAAACTTAAAGAACTTTTTAAAGATGACGCACTACTCTTGATAGAGGCCAAAAATGAGAGTGAAAGAGAACAGCTCTGGAGCGCCCGGCGCCGCCTTTCACCAGCGATAGCCAACCTTGCACCCCACAAGATCAATGAAGATATCGCGGTACCCCGCTCTGCGATCCCAGCCGTTATCGCCCGCCTCGAAAAATTGTCGGAAAAGATCGCCTTGCCGATCGTCTGTTTCGGTCATGCCGGTGACGGTAACATCCATGTCAATGTCATGCTCAACAAAGATGATCCGGATCAGGCCCGAAGAGGTCACCAGGCTATCGATGAAATTTTTGCCATCACCCTTGAACTGGGCGGCACCCTTTCAGGCGAGCATGGTATCGGCAATACTAAATCAGCCTATTTCGACAAAGAGTGGAGCCCTCCCACCATTGCCGCTATGCGGGCCATAAAAAAGGCTTTCGACCCGGATAACTGCCTCAATCCCGGTAAAATTTTTCCAACTCAGGAGAACCACTAATGCCATTAAGCCGTTATAAAGATAAATCTATCCTGATCGTCGATGACAACAAACTGGTACGCAAAATTTTAAGTAAATATCTTGATGACATGGGTTTTGAAGAGGTGTTTTTCGCCGGCAATGCAACCGAGGCGTTGAGCTTTCTAAGGCAAAACAGAATTGACCTTTTACTGACTGATATCCACATGCCGGTCGTCAGCGGCCTGACCCTGCTCAAAACCATCCGTAACACGGCCTCTTTAAAAGAGCTCAAGGTTCTTGTTATCTCCTCTGAAAACGGACTTCAATATATAAAAACCGCTTTAACCTTGGGAATTAACGGCTATCTTGTCAAACCCATTCAAAAAGCTGACCTGCAGAAAAAAATTGAGCTTGTTTTCAATCCCACAAAAGAGTCATCAGCAAATTCACAGGAACAACAACAATGACAAGCTCCCTCTGGCAACAGGAACTCAAAAAATGCGTTAAATGCGGCGCCTGCATGGCCGTCTGCCCGATCTATCGACAAACCGGACGTGAAGAGATGGTCGCCCGCGGAAAACTTAATCTGATTGAGAGGCTCAACGATAAAAACGAACTGCCGCCCGGCTGGATTGACGCAATAGATAACTGCCTGCTCTGCTGCTCCTGTGAAGAGAACTGCTCCAAAGGGGTTAAAATCACCGAGATCATCGCCGATGCCCGACACCGTCAGACCGAACAGCTAGGCCTAAACCCAATCAAAAAGAGTGCCTTCTCCCTCTTAAAGAACCGTTTTCTCTCCCTGCCGAGGTTTCTTAAGGCTGGTTCATTTTTGCAGTGGCTTTTGTGGCGCCGACTGCCGCGTCACAGCGGACTCGTCCGCCGTCTGCCACTACCCGGCCTTGATGAGAAAACTGTAATCCCGTCCCTGCCAAGGCGCCATCTTGATGACTATTTAAAGAAAAAACAAACAGCATCCGGACTGAAACCGGTTCTCTATTTCCCCGGTTGTGCAACCCGTTATCTCTATCCCCAAATGGGGCTCGACCTGCTCTATGTCCTTGAACGTCTTGGTTTTAAAGGGGTTGTTCCTGAAGAGCTTAACTGTTGCGGTATGGTGACCTGGGGGTCCGGTGACCAGAAATCGAACCAAGAGCTGAAAGAACGTAACCTCGAAACTTTCCGGAAACACTCAGATATTAAGGATATCGTAACCGGGTGTGCCTCTTGCGGTCACGCCCTGAAAGAGTATGAAGATCTCCCCAAAGAGTGTGAAATCTTAGATATCAGCGAATTTCTCTTTCGCCACCGGGAAAAGTTGGAACAACTGGTGGGAGCAAAGCAACTCGACAAAAAGATCACCTATCACGACCCCTGCCACCTCCGTAAAGGACAGGGTATTACCAGTCAGCCGCGTTGGCTGCTTAAATTGATCGCCGGAGAAAATTTTATTGAGATGAGACATCCTGAACGTTGCTGTGGTGCCGGCGGCACCTTTGGCCTCTCCCACAAAGAGATCTCCCGAGAAATTCTAGCGGAAAAAGCTCACGACACCGATGCCACCGGGGCCGAGATTGTCACCAGCGGCTGCCCCGGATGCCTTCTGCAGCTGACTGAAGGAGCAGTGGTCGCTGACAGCAAATGGCAGGCCCAACATCCGATAAGCCTGTTGGCTGATCTCTTGAGAAGAGGCGTAAGCTGATGACAGAAAACAAAAACCTGAATATTGCGCAGATAGAAGATGAAATCAAGAGTCTTCAAAAACGGTTAATTATCGCCAATAAGCAGAACCAATCCGGTTCAGGCTCAGAGCTCTTACGCTTACAGGAAGAGCAAAACCACCTTCTTGAAATTATTAACATATCACCAAATCCCGTCGCCATTTTTGCGATAAACGGGTCCATAACCTACCTCAATCCGGCAGGTCGACATTATTTCGGCATCACAGATGAGAATGAGAATCTCTCATCCTTCTCCTTTTTTCATTTATTTCCGGAAAAAGATCGTCTCTTTATAGAGCATGAGGCGTTACCTATGACCGTCAAAAGTGGGCAATGGCAAGGTGAAATCGAGGTTGTTACCTCTTTTGCCAACTTGATCTGCCATCTCATTATTATTGCCCACGAAAAAGATGGCCGTAAAGAACAATTCTTTTCCGCCACCCTGCACGACCGCACTGCTATTCGCCGGGCAACTGAGGAAGCTGATGAAATCAATGAACAACTTGAGATTGCAATCCAACGGGCGAACCGTATGGCTCTTGATGCTGAACTTGCCGATGCGTCTAAGAGTGAGTTCCTCGCCAACATGAGTCATGAGATCAGGACCCCGATGAATGCCATCATCGGCTTCTCTTCTCTACTGCTCGACACCCCACTTGATTTCGACCAGCGTGACTACCTGAATATCATCATCAAAAACGGCGAAGGCCTGCTCCATATCATTAACGACATCCTCGATTACTCCAAAATTGAAGCCAACAAACTGGAACTTGAAGAGATCCCTTTTCAGATTCGCGAGACGACCGATGACCTGCTTGGTCTCCTCTCTCTCAAAACGGCTGAAAAAGGGCTCTTTTTCCACTGCATTGTTGACCATCGCATCCCTGAACAGCTACAGGGAGATCCGGTTCGATTGCGCCAGATCCTGATCAACCTGGCTAACAATGCCATAAAATTCACTGAAAAAGGCGGCATTATTGTCAGGATTTCACTGGAAAATGAAGAACCGGAACAGGTTAAACTGCTTTTTCAGGTTACCGATACCGGTATCGGTATTCCTGAAAACCGCATCGACCGACTCTTCCAATCATTTTCACAGGTTGACTCCTCGACTACCAGGGAGTTTGGCGGGACCGGCTTAGGGCTGGCAATCTCAAAACAGCTGGCCGAATTGATGGGCGGTGAAATCGGCATTAAAAGCCAGTTGGGAAGCGGTTCGACCTTCTGGTTTACGGTAACTCTACGTCGTGATCCGGAGTCGACTCAAGCGGCCCAGGCAAAACTTTTCCAGGGACACCGCTTTCTCATTTTTACCCCGCCCAACGGCAAAAACCTCCTGCATAATCTGCAACCGGCAGGCCAGGTCGTCGAACAGCACCTTCTGGCCTTAGGCTGTGAAATTGACACGGCCAACTCGTTTCAGACCCTTCAAGAACAGCTGTATATAGCCCAAAAAGATAAAAAACCTTACAGCATGATCATTGCCGACCTCTCGCAACAAATTGAATCGTGCAACCTGAAAAATAGTCTCCCGGACATTCTACTGCCCCCCTTTACAATCGCCCTTGCTCCTCACCAGAAAGATTCTGCAGCGGTTGATTTTGATTCGGTCATTCCTTTACCTATTAAAAGATCACTGCTCTACGAACAGCTGGCTCGCTGCATGGGTAAGAAGCTACCTGATGACAAAATTGATGAGAGAGCTGAATCGCAACAGGAGCTGAACGAAAAACGGAAACAGCTCCGCATCCTGCTGGTTGATGACAACAAGGTCAACATCAAAGTAGGCTCCAAGATGCTTTCCAAACTGGGCGTAACCTGCACTACTGCCGGCACTGGAGTTGAAGCCCTGGCGGCCTTGGGCGCGGCTCATTACGACCTTGTTTTCATGGATATCCAGATGCCGGAGATGGACGGCTATGAAGCTACAAGACAGATTCGCAGCCGGACAACCACAACGATCAACCCCAAGGTAATAATTGTCGCAATGACAGCCCATGCCTTAAAGAGCGACAAGGATCGCTGCCTTGCCGCCGGCATGAATGATTTTCTCACTAAACCGGTAAGACTTGACGAACTCAATGAAGTTTTGACTCGCGCCATAGATACCCTTAAAAAGCAATCCCTCAAATCAGATTACCCCATGGAGGAAAGTTTTTTCGGTGAAGAAGATATAGAATCCGAGGACTTTTCCCAGGAGGATGGAGGAAGCAGCCCGGTCCGCGACACAAAACTCTTTGACCGCGGTGCTTTTTTAGAAAAGCTTGACGATGACATCGAATTGTACAAGGAACTGCTGGACGATTTTCTCCAGAGTGCCGACAGCTACCTGGAGGAGATTGAAACGGGGATCAAAGAGGAAGATTTTGAAAAGATAAGAGTTGCCGCCCACTCCATCAAAGGATCATCCGGAAGTATTGAAGCTCACCAAATGCAGACCGCAGCCCATGAACTCGAGAAATCAGCCAAACAACAGGACCGATCGCTGGTTGATGAAAGCTTGGAAACTATGGAGATGGAGTATGAAATTTTAAGTGAAATTATCAAGGATGAGATTGCCGCTGAGGAGTAGTCAGTAGTCAGTGGGCAGTGGGCAGTGGGCAGTGGGCAGTGGGCAGTGGGCAGTGGGCAGTGGGCAGTGGGCTAAGCTGTATGGTTTGCTAACTGCTGTCAACTAAAATATTTGATAAGAATTAAGCTTTATCAGCATATCATTGGCAACGAGCGGCTTGACGCAGGGCCAGGTCAGCCAGCACCAGGGCGGCCATCGCTTCAACCACGGATACGGCGCGGGGCAGGACACAGGGGTCATGCCGTCCCTTGCCCTCAAGAACTACCTCCCGACCTTCATAATCGACTGTTTTCTGAGCTTTTCCGATCGTTGGTGCAGGTTTGAAGGCCACTTCAAAATTGATAAACTGACCATTGCTGATCCCGCCCTGGACCCCACCACTGTAATTTGTTTTCGTACCAATCTGCGAACCGCTGGCAACAAACAGGTCATTATGTTCGGATCCGGACATGGACGCACAGGAAAAACCGGAACCGATGGCAAAACCTTTGACCGCCGGAATGGAGAGCATCGCTTGTGCGAGAAGGGCATCAAGTTTATCAAAAACCGGCTCGCCCCAACCGGCCGGAACCCCGCGACAGACGCAACTGACAACTCCACCCAAAGAGTCCTGCTCAGTTGCCGCCTTTTCGATAGCTGCAGTCATGGAGGCTGCCGCTTGCGGGTCGGGACAACGCACCGCCTCATTATCAACAATCTCCCGAGACAAGTGTGCGGCATCGATAGTAGATGCCTTTATTTTACCTGCCTGACTGACCCAGGCGACAATTTCAACCCCGAAAAGAGCCTTAAGAATTTGCTCCGCCACACTCCCGGCGGCAACCCGCGCCAAGGTCTCCCGCGCACTGGCCCGACCGCCGCCGCTTTGTGAAGTCGCCCCATATTTCATTCTGTAGGTATAATCTGCATGCGAGGGCCGCGGAATATTTGCCATGGCGCCGTAATCGCTCGGCCGCTGATTGCGGTTACGAACCAACATAGAAATCGGTGTACCCAATGTTTTTCCATTTTCGAGCCCGGATAAAAGTTCAACCTGGTCACCCTCTTGCCGAGGGGTTGTCAGACGACTCTGACCCGGCCGGCGGCGATCTAACTGGGTTTGAATTGTACTTAAAGAGATCTCTACCCCAGCCGGACAGCCGTCAACCACCACACCAACACCCCGACCGTGGGACTCGCCAAAGGTTGTCACTTTAAAAAGAGTGCCAAAAGTACTGCTCATAATCTACCTTTTAACGGTGTCCAGAATTTTAACAATCTGCTGAACTATCTCATTCATATTGCGCTGGTCTACCGAAACAATAAAATCAGCCAGTTCCAGATAGAACGGTTCCCGCTCTTTGAGCCCGGTCTGAATTTCATCATACCTGTCAAGATTACTCAAGGGAGGTCTTAAAAACGAGCTTTGAGGATCACTATTAAGACGTTCAAGCGTGGTTTCAAGGTTTGCCTGCAACCAGAAAGTAACGCCATTTTCTTGCAACAGACGACGATTCTCATGCTCCAGAACAACCCCGCCGCCGGTCGCCAGGACAATTTTATCTTGTCGACAGCAATCTCTGATGACTTCCTTCTCAAGCTGACGAAAGCGCTCCCAACCCCACTTTGCAACAAATTCCACTATGGAAACCGTAGCCCGCTCGACAATAATTGCATCACTGTCAACAAAAGGCCGCCGCAAAACTTCGGCCAGCTTACACCCGACCGAAGTTTTTCCACAACCCCGATAACCGATCAGATTGATATTTTGCATCAAAAGCTCAGGTCAGGGTGGAAAAAACTGACCAATAGTTGGGGAAAGATTTACCGACACAGTCTTCATCTTCAATTTGAACTCCGGCAACCATTAGTCCAGCCAGGGAAAAACTCATGGCGATACGATGATCATCATAGGTTTTGATCACAGCCCCCTTTGGCTGGCCGCCAGTTACGGCAATAAAGTCTTCACCACAGTTTGCCGTAATTCCCATTTTCTTAAGCTCGGTCGCCACCGCCGCCAGGCGATCGCTTTCCTTGGCGCGTAGATGGGCAACATTTGTCATCACCGTCGTCCCGTTAGCAAATGCCGCAACCACCGCCAGAGTCGGCACCAGATCCGGCATATCACCCATATCGATTTCAAGAGCCTGCAAGGGACCACCAATCACGGTTATGCCGTCATCTTCAAAACGAAGCTGACAACCCATCTTCTCCAAAACGCGGACAAAACCAAGGTCACCCTGGGCAGAGTCCGGCTTAATACCATGAACTTTGATCTCACCACCACTAATAGCCGCCGCCGCCCAGAAGTATCCCGCCTGTGAACAATCCGGTTCAACCTGATAGTGCCCGGCTTGATAACACTGCCCCCCGAAAACCTTAAATCTCTCGTATCCATACGGCTCAACCTCAATCCCGAAACGTTGCATTACCGCCAACGTCAGATCAACATATGGCCGTGAAACCGGGCCTTTTATAACTTCAATCTCCAGACCTCTTCTGGTCAAAGGTCCCATCAAGAGCAAAGCCGAAAGATATTGGCTGCTGACCCCGCAATCGATCTGCACCGGGCCACCCTCAACCAGGCCACCACCAATACGAATCGGCGGACAACCATTGTCTTGCAGGGATTCGGCCGGAATATTTAGCTGCTGTAGAGCTGTCAGGAGCTCGGCAATCGGTCGCTGCCGCATCCGCGGACTGCCGTCCAGTATATAATCACCCTGCCCCAGGGCCGCAATGGCAGCCAGCAAACGCATAGAGGTTCCGGAATTTTCAAGAAAGATCTCTCGACTGCTGGAACTTAAGCGACCGCCGGTGCCATTAACCTCAAAATGCTTATGTTTTTCATCCGCGTTTACCTGTGCCCCCATTTGAGTCAGGGCGGCAGCCGTCAATTCTGTGTCACGGCTGAAAAGAGCACCATCAATTAAACTTTGACCCCCAGCCAGGGCGGCGGCAATCAGAACCCTGTGCGTATAACTTTTTGACCCGGGAACCCGAACCTCGGATCTGGTTACTGTTTGTGGCTTGATCTCCAACACTTTATATCTCCCATCCCATCCTAGGAGGCTGTCCGAGAATGTTCTTCAGTCCTTCGTTATTTTTTGAAAATAATGCCTCGATCTGAAAAAAAATTTCTATTCTCGGACAGCCTCCTAGCCGGAACCAAAATGATCGTCAGTCGTCAGTTTTTTACTGACGACTGACCACTTAACACTTATAACTGATCAAGAACGGCTTGGCGCATCACCTGTAGAGGAGCCTTTTGCCCAGTCCACATTTCAAACTGCAGAGCTCCCTGACCAACAAACATTTCAAGACCGTCAATAGTCACCGCCCCACACCTTTCAGCCTCTTCTAACAACCTGGTCTTAAGAGGGTTATAGACAATGTCCATGACCACCATTGACGGTTTGAGAAGAGTTGGGGATAGAGGAATCAGCTTACTCTCCGGAGCCATTCCCAGTGAAGTGGTATTGACCAGAACCTCGGCCTGAAAGTTTTCGATATCGGAAAAGGCCAGACCTTGTGCATCGAACTCTTTGGCCAGGGCAGCACCACGCTCAATATTGCGATTAACAATTGCAACCCGGCCCCCGGCCTTAACAACCCCATAGACCAGAGCCCGAGCCGCGCCTCCGGCACCAAGAATCAGTACCCGACGCCCGGCAAGCTCAATTCTCCCCTGTAAAGCGGTTAGAGCCCCGGCCACATCGGTATTATATCCACATAAACGGCCCTGACGATTGACAACGGTATTAACCGCAGAGATTTTTAAAGCCTGATCATCAATCCAGTCGAGATATTCCATGACCTTGGTTTTATGGGGTAAGGTCACACTCAGGCCGGCAACCCCCAGAGCCTTCACTCCGGCCATAGCAGACTCAAGGTCCTCGACCTGAAAGGCATTGAAATGAGCCGCATAACCGGTCGCTGAAAAGGCCGCATTGTGCATGACCGGACTCAATGAGTGGGCGATGGGGTTACCAATTACCCCGTACAAAGGAATCAATGCCATAGTGAACCAAATTTTTAACCGTTAAACCGGACTTAACTGGAACCAAAATAGTCTATAGCAGGCATTATCTTAACCAGCCATGCACAAGGCAAGCTCATCTTTAAACTCCTTAATTCCGGACCCGGTAACAGCTGACAGAGCCATCACCTTGCGTTCAGCCATTAAAGGGTGTTGTCTTAATTCACACAGTAACTCTTCTAATCTCTCCTCGGAAATCGTATCAATCTGGGTCAAAACAACCAATTTCTCGCGGTCGACAAGATCCTCCCGATAGAGAGCCAGTTCACGAGCCACGACTTCATAAGCCTTGATCAACTCCTGACAATCATGATGTTCAGCAACGGAAAGGAGATGGACAAGCATTTCAGCCCGCTCAATATGACGTAAAAAACGGGTCCCGAGACCGGTTCCCATATGAGCATCAGTCACCAGTCCCGGAATATCAGCAATCACAATCTGGTGAAAATCACCAACCGACATAATCCCAAGATTTGGTTGCAGGGTCGTAAAAGGGTAGGCCGCGACTTTGGGACGGGCTGCCGAAACACTTGAAATCAGAGTTGATTTTCCGGCATTTGGCAAACCGATCAAGGCGACCTGAGCAATCAGTTTCAAGACCAGCTTGAAACGACCGCTTTCACCCTCCTCTCCCGGCTGAGCGAATCGTGGAGCCCGATTCGTGGAAGATGTAAAGTGAGCATTACCCTTGCCACCACGACCTCCTCTGGCGACCACCAGGGATTCTCTATGCTCAAGAATTTCACCACCCAGAAACCCCTCACCCGGCTCCCCTTCGGGAGGCAGAAACCAAACCTCGGTGCCCAACGGTACTTTGATCTCAACATTTTCGGAAGCTGCGCCGGTACGGTTTTTACCAGAACCGTTAGCTCCTTTACGAGCCCGGTAGAGGCGCTGGTAACGCAGATCGAGCAAGGTGTTTTTCTGGCTGTCTCCACAAAGGATAATATCCCCCCCTTTGCCGCCATCGCCGCCGTCGGGCCCCCCTTTGGGTATATATTTTTCCCTACGGAAACTAACGCAACCATTGCCGCCATTACCAGCTTCCACATCTATCTTTGCTTCATCAATAAATCGCATATTCAGAACAACTCAAATCCACTACCGGTTTTTTTGCAAGCACAAAAAAAGCCCTTTTTAAAAAGGGCTTTTTCATAAGGCCAGTCAAAGACCTTTCAAGGTATCACGACAAACCGGTAAAGCCGGTTTTTAAATGCAAAATCAGACTGCCAAAGGATAGACACTAACTTTTTTGCGTAGTTTATCGAGGCGTTCAAACGTGACTATTCCATCACTTTTGGCAAAAAGAGTATCATCTTTGCCGCGACCGACATTGTTACCGGGATGAATTTTGGTTCCCCGCTGGCGAACAATTATATTGCCCGCAACAACCGTTTCACCACCGTAACGTTTTACTCCAAGCCTTTTACTTTCACTGTCACGGCCATTACTGGTACTGCCGCCACCTTTCTTATGAGCCATAGTCGCCTATCTCCTTACATTAACAACTGATTTCAGTAATTCTAAGCTGCGTCAGTTCCTGACGGTGCCCCTGGCGTTTACGATAACCTTTACGACGTTTTGATTTAAAAACCAGGATTTTCTCGCCTCGTTTCTGGGCCACAATTTCACCCTTCACTGAAACGCCTTCCAACAGGGGGGTTCCGACCTTTACTTCATCTTCATCGACAAGGCTCAGGACTTCTGGAAAATCAACAATATCGCCCGCTTCGCCGACGATTCTCTCAACATCAATCACTTCTCCGGATGCAACACGATACTGCTTTCCTCCGGTACGTAAAACGGCATACATTATCCGTAACTCCTCCATAATAAACAAAAAGTTCTCTACCGCCTACTGGAATCCGGCAAAAGCCGCCGACGTACCCCAGAAACGGATGCGCTATATAATCAATCAGTCTCAGTTTGTCAAGATCTATTCGAGTCGTGCCAGGGCTTTTTCAGCCCGCTGCGCACTCAAACCGGCAGGATACTTTCGCAGTAACTCACTATAAGCCGCGATCGCCGGTCCACGCCCCCCAATTGCTTCATACGACATCGCCGTTTTCAGCAAAGCATCGGGAACTTTGGTGCTTGCGGGAAAATCTTTCTGCACTCTTTTGAACTCAGTAATTGCCTGAGCATACTGGGCCAGGGAGTAATAACTCTCGCCCAACCAATAGCGGGCGTTGGCAGCCTTTACTGTGGTCGGAAAATCCCTGAGGTAGGCGGCAAACAGTTTAACCGCATTCTCATAGTCACCGTTATGGTAGGCTGCCAGAGAATCACTATAGAGTTTTTCAAAGACCTGCTCCTCGGCTTTACTGAAGGAGGGGACCGATTCTTGAACTTCTACAGGTGTCTTTTTACCATCTTTTGTAATCTTCGGAGTAACCCGCTTTTTTATATCGATCTGGGCCCTGGTTAAAGTCTGTAGCTCCTCCGACTGCTTAAGCAATTGATCCCGGGCTTCGTCAAAACGTATCTGCAAAGCCTCAATATCCTTTTGTAAGGCCTGCTGCCGGCGGGCTCCTGATTCGAGCTCCTGTTCCAGCATAGCTACTTTTTTATTCAACTCCGCCACGGCCTGACGTTCATCAAGAGGAACCTTGCAACCTGCAACCAAGAAAAGAACCGGTAAAAATGCAAGAAAAATTATCCGCCAGGCCGAGAAACCCATTTCGACTACTTATCTCCCTCCAGTTTACGCCAATCATCAAGAAAACGCTCGACTCCGATATCAGTTAACGGATGCTGTGCCAACTGCATCATCACCTTAAGCGGAATCGTACAGACATCGGCACCAAGCTCGGCCGCCGCTAAAACATGTTGAGGGTGCCTGATACTGGCAACAATTATTTTCGTCAAATAGCCATAATTATCGTAGATATCAGCAATTTGGCGTACCAGTTCCATACCTTCGGTACCGATATCATCAAGTCGACCTACAAAAGGGCTTACATAGGTAGCCCCGGCTTTGGCTGCCAACAGTGCCTGCAAAGGGGAGAAAATCAGGGTCACATTGGTTTTAATACCCATCCCGGTAAGTTCCTTGACGGCTCTCAAACCCTCGGGTAACATCGGAATCTTGATCACGACATTATCGCCGAGAGCCACCAGCTCAAGCGCCTCTTTTACCATGCCTGAGGCCTCTAAAGAGATCACTTCTGCGCTAACCGGTCCCGGAACCAACTCAGCTATTTCACGAATCCCCGGAAAAAAATCGAGCCCTTCTTTAGCAACCAACGAAGGATTGGTAGTCACCCCATCAACGAGACCATAATTCATAGCCTCTTTGATCTCATCAAGGTTAGCCGTATCGATAAAAAATTCCATCCTTTACCTCATTTAGAGCAACCCCGGGAGATGCAGCCACAATCCTACAAGGCTCCTCTTCGGGATGTTTGAGTTTATATTGATTCAATAATTCAGAAATTGTTCCGCCAAACCCGGGATGCAACCAAGCTGGTGCAATCTCATTAAGCGGTTCAAGGACAAATATTCGTTTAGCAAGTTCAGGGTGAGGTACTATCAGATCCACTTCATCAATCTTTTGATCTCCATAGAAAAGGATATCAAGATCGATAGTTCGTGGCCCCCAACGCTCTTTCCGGACCCGCCCCAATGAGTTCTCGATACAAAGCAAGCGCTCAAGTAATTCGAAAGCGGACAGGGAAACCTTAACAAGCACCACACCGTTAAGAAAAACCCCCTGCTCAAGATACCCGACCGGTGCCGTTTCGTAGAGAGATGAGAGCTTTTTTAAGGATATCGTTGGCAGATCAGAGAGTGCCTGCAGAGCCTGATTGATTAAAAAGCAACGATCACCGAGATTACTGCCGAACCCAATAAAGACTTCGCGTTCAGACATTACCAATTTCAGCTGGCTGTCTTGGAGGTTGGATCCTGGCTGTCAGTTGCCGAGTCAGCTCCGTCCTCAGGAGTCACATCAATCTCTTCAGGCTTATCATGAGAAGCCTTCTTGAAATTGCGAATCCCCTTACCCAAAGCTCCGCCAATCTCGGGCAGCTTTCCGGTACCGAAAATAATCAAAATAATAACCAGAATGATAACAAGTTCAGGAATACCAATACCAAACATATCCACTCCCTGATCCGGCTACCGCCGGGGGTAAAGTAGTTATCAGCAGTCAGTCGTCGGTCTTCAGTTTTATTTAACTAACTACTGACTATTGCCGTCTGAATACTACGACCAAATATTATAAAATTCAGGACACACTAATTTTTTACATCTTACATTAAAATCAATCATTTACTACGGCCGCCAAATCAGAAATTGGCGGAAGTGTATGGGAATCGAACCCACCTTTCCGGGTATCAGCCGAAAACACTGGATTTGAAGTCCAGGCTGCCCACCAGTGACAGAGACACTTCCAAAGAGAAATTACCATTACCCGTCAGCGGGAATCGGGTCTATAACAATTCTCAACCTCAAAGTCAACGCCATTCAGGACTCAAACCGGCGCAACTGCCCGAAAATCTTGAGCAAGAGTTTGACTATACATAAAAGTTATGCAAAACCATGTGAATATCGGGAAAAACTATTTGCAAAAGCGCAACAAAAACTATAGAAAACAGGGTGGTTTCCCATTAAAAATCTGGAGAAAAAGCAAGATGAGCAACCCAACACTTATCGATCTCGACCTCAAGGGAAAGGCCTGCCCTCTGCCGGTAGTCGAGACCAGAAAAGCCTTTTTGAGTCTCGACAAAAACTCTGAAGAGGCTATTATAACGGTGCAACTCGACAACCAGGCAGCCTGTGCCAATGTTACCCGTTTCGCCGAAAGCCAGAGTTTTATGGTTTCCAGGGAAACCCACCCTGATGGAACTTTCACCCTGACAATCACCAAGGGTTTTAACTGTGAGCTGCCGACCCCGAGCCCG
>JANTGZ010000007.1 GCA_024762675.1 Thermodesulfobacteriota bacterium
CTCAATTTCTGTTTTTCCAGCGCTCATTCCGCCCAAATTGCTAACTCGCGCTAAGGCGCTCAAACAACAGCAATTTTAATGGGCTCTTTTCGCTGGGAAAAACGACGAAATTTCGCGAGACGTTACAAAAAACCACCTGAACACCCTAAAGTTTAAGGCTGACTGAATAGTTACCGTAAAAGTAGCAAAAGAAACAGCTCAGATTCAATAACACCACAAAAAAACAACTTTGAACTTTGAACTCTGAACTCTGAACTGAATAACAGGAGTCATAAATGAGTAAAAAACCGACTATATTTGAACCCTACCAATTTGAGGTTGGCGAGAGAATTTTGCGACGCCGCAAAGGTAAACTTGAGGATTGGGACGTGATTGCCGTCAATGACGACGAGATCACCGTTAAGTGCCCCTTTCACGGTATGGAACTTACTTGGAAGAGGAACCATTTCTGGTTTGGCGGCAACTCCGATTGATCTCGAAGAGGGTGACCGCTGCTGCGATCCCGACATTGAGTGATTCACTACTGCCAGCCAGAGGAATCGTCACCTGAAAATCACAGGCTTTGGCGACAAGTGGCCTGAGACCTTTATCTTCTGATCCTAATACCAGAACCAGAGAATCAGACCATTCAACATTATAAAGGTCTTCCCCACCGGCGGCCGCCGCACCATAAGTCCAGAAACCGGCTTCCTGACAACGACGCAAGGCATCGACCAGATTAACAACCCGGCTGATCGGCAGGTTTTCCAGAGCCCCGGCCGCAGTTTTGGCAACAGTTGCCGTAATTGCTGCACTGCGTCTCTCGGGCAGGAGTAAACCAGCCACTCCGGCAGCGCTTGCCGTACGTATAATAGCCCCGAGATTACGCGGATCGGTAACCCCATCAAGAGCCACCAGAATATTCCCGGCTGAAGCCTGTTTGAGCGAGTGCAAAAGCTTAGGCAATGGCGTAAAAACAAAGGGCGCAACCGCAACGGCTACACCCTGATGCCGAACATCCCCGGCATAACGATCAAGAGCTGAAACAGGAACAGGCTTTATTGTCACCCCATCTCTGCGGGCGCGTTCCACAAGCTCTTTTACCCGCCGGGCGGGATTCTCAATACAATAAAGGGTCTGAATCCGACGCTGCTGGCGACGCAAAAGCTCATCAACAGCATTAATCCCACAAACCAGATTCTCGCCCTTTTCAACAATCTCCACTCGGCTCTCCCAGATAAATCAGTATCTGATCAATTTCCAAAGAGACGTAATCTAATAAATTTTGACCACCAGGTACCGGGATTTTCCGTGGGTGCCGAAGTTCCAGTTTTCGGCGCCGCGTGGCCGCCATGGGCAGCTGTGTGCGCTTCTGCAGCTTTAGCCAACCCCGTCGGTACCGCTTTTGGCTGAGGAATCGGCGGATGCATAATAACAACTTGTTCGGGACAGCTCTGATAACAGGACTGCCGGCAAGAACGGCTAGGCTGAAAAACTTTTGGCGCAGTACCGGCAATCTCCTGCTCTAGTTTTTTCTCTTCACCGCCAAGCTCATCGACAAGCCCTTGAACTGTGCTTACCAACTTCTGGTTTTCTGACATCAGACCCTGCAGGTTAAGAAGATCCTTAACTGAATTACGAACCTTGGCCAAACGCCCCTTGAGACTCAAGACAACCAGCTCGTCTTCTAAAATCAGAACCCGATTACCAAGCTCCTTATCTCCCTCTTGCAGAGTTGCTACTTTTCGATCAAGTTCGACAATCTGCTTATGCAGTTTCTGATTGTTGAGAAAAACTGAGATCACAGCCAATACCAGCAGACATGCAACAATTATTGCAACATATGAAAAAATGCCGGCGCTCCGCTTTTTTTCATTTTTCTTTTCTGGAACGGGGCCGCCACTTTCTACTTTTTTTTCAATTTTTTCGTCACTCACAAGCGCTCTCCTGAAAATCTATTGCTAAAATTATCTGCGTTTACTGGTGTTCATCTGTGGTAAAAAAGAACACCGAAGAGAACCACAGATACACACAAATGAACACTGATTTCAATGTTCAGACTGACTCCAATGGGCCAATAGTTTTTTGGCAATGAGGTTGCTTATAACCTTTATAGAGCCGTCGGTCAAGCCGGAGATTTATTTTTCCAAACCCTTTAACAGAGCAAGAATCTCATGGGTTTTACTCTCCATCAACTCCTGATCGCCCCGACTCTCGACATTGAGACGCAACAGAGGCTCGGTGTTTGATGAGCGTATATTAAAACGCCAGTCGGCAAATTCTAGACTCAAACCATCAATCTGATGACACTCTTTGACCTCTTCCCGCTCTCTGAAATATTTTTCAACCTTGGCGATTGCCGCTTGCGGATCACCCAGACGCCGATTAATTTCGCCGCTGACCGGAAAACGTCTGATTCGTTCATCAACCAACTTAGAGAGAGGACGGCCGCTTTTAGAAATCAATTCCAGTACTAAAAGCCAGGGAATCATGCCGGAATCACAATAGGAGAAATCACGAAAGTAGTGATGGGCGCTCATCTCACCGCCGTAAAGAGCATTAAGCTCACGCATCTTATCCTTGATGAAGGCGTGACCGGTTTTCGAAACATGAGGCTCGCCCCGGTTTTCAGAAACCAGCTCAATCGTATTCCAGGTAAGTCGCGGATCATGGACAATCGACGATCGAGGATGGTGAGAGAGCAGGTTTTCAGCCAAGAGCCCGACAATATAATAACCCTCAATAAAGCGGCCATTCTCATCAAAGAAGAAACAACGGTCGAAATCTCCATCCCAGGCCAGACCGACAGCAGCCTGATGTTCGACAACGGCCCGGCTCGTTAAAGAGCGATTTTCAAGCAGCAAAGGATTGGGGATACCTTGAGGAAAGCTGCCATCGGGCTCATTTAGAAGTTTAATCATAGTAAAAGGGAGATGGGCTTCAAGCGCATCCAGCACGACCCCGGCGCAACCGTTTCCGGCATTAACCACGATCCTTAAGGGTTTGAGCCCAGCCTGGTCGATATAGCCCAGAAGATGCTCGATGTAGGCGGGACGAAAATCGAGAGGAGTAATCTTAGCACAGCTTGAAGAGTCGGGGAATTGACCCGATTTCACCAGCTCTTCAATCTGCGGGAGACCAAAATCACCACTCAAAGGGCGGGATTCATGCCGTACCAGCTTCATTCCGTTATAGTCGCCTGGATTATGACTGGCAGTCACCATAATACCGCCGTCTAGTTGGTAGTGAAAAGTCGCAAAATATACCTCTTCGGTACCACAGAGACCAAGATCAAAAACCTCAACGCCACCCTCATTGAGGCCGCGGGAGAGGGCTGCAGCCAGGGCCCGGCTTGAAGGTCGCACATCTTGACCAACAGCAACCTTTTTTGGCTTTAAAAAAGCGGCAAAAGCCCGACCCACACGATAAGCCAACTCTTCATTGAGTTCATCAGGCACTCGGCCGCGAATATCATAAGCCTTGAAGCAGGCAGTTGAAACAGTTCTTTCAGTCATTAAGCAAGTCCTCCATCCAGATAGCTTGCGTAGGCTGACCGGATACCATCTTCCAGAGTAATTTTCGCTTTCCAGCCCAGTGCTGTGAGCCGTGAAACATCGAGCAGTTTCCGCGGCATACCGTCGGGTTTGGTACTATCAAAATCGATCGCGCCGGAGTAACCAACAACGTTCCGAACAATTTCAGCCAATTCACGAATAGTTTTATCAACTCCAGTACCGATATTGAGCAGTTGCGTAGATTGGCAATTGAACATAACAAAAAACAGGGCGTCAGCCAGATCGTCGACATAGAGAAACTCCCTTTTAGGAGTACCTGTGCCCCAGAGATCAACGGTTGCAGAAGTTTCACTTAGAACCGGCAGCTGTTCGCCGGCCGCTCCAGCACCATTTAAACTGAAACCGTGAGAGGCTGCAATCCGCATAAGGTTAGTGTAAAAATCGCTCGGAATCAAACCGTATGATCGAGCATCCGCGGCCAAAGCCGCATCATCACCAACAGCCGCCAGTTTGGCCAGGTGAAATTTACGAATCATTGCCGGCATAGCATGGGAGCTCAAAAGATCATAGTTATCAAAAGGACCGTAGAGATTGGTCGGCATCACCGGCACAAAACTGGTCTGATATTGGCGGTTAAAGGCGTGACACATCTCAATACCGGCAATCTTGGCTACGGCATAGGCCGAGTTGGTCGGCTCTAAAGGACCCGAAAGCAGGTACTCCTCCCGCATCGGTTGTAACGCCAACCGAGGATAGATACAGGAGCTTCCAAGAAAAAGGAGTTTCTGCACCCGAAACTCACAGGCCGCTCTCATGATATTGTTCTGGATCATCAGATTTTCATAAATAAAATCAGCCGGCTGAGTATCATTGGCATGGATACCGCCGACCTTGGCCGCAGCGAGAAAAACATAGTCCGGCTTCTGGTCCGCAAAAAAACCGTCAACCGCCCCTTTTTCAGTCAAATCAAGTTCAGATCGAGAACGCAGCAGAAGGTTTTCATAGCCCGCTTTCTGCAAACGGCGAACAATTGCCGATCCCACCAAACCACGATGACCAGCCACATAAATCTTTTTCTTTTTTTGCATAAAAAACACCTTGCCGATAAGAGCTTTTAAAGGTCTCGCAAAACCAAATTAGAGACCGCCTTGCTCACTCTCTCCCCATAAAAAACCCAGTAAAACTTGACGATCCCGAAACTGTACAGTAACATGTCGACCAGCAGATACCACCATAAACAGACAAAGGCAAGGCTAAGAAATTAAAATATCTCTGAATTTTTTTGAAATTTAGTCGAAAAGAGGATATCTGGAAATAGTAAAAACAAAAAAGGCGCCCCCAAAGGGACGCCTTAACGCTTGCTAATGCTGGTGCCGAGGGACGGAATCGAACCGCCGACACGGGGATTTTCAGTCCCCTGCTCTACCGACTGAGCTACCTCGGCTAACCAAGCGAGGGCCTAGATATCTTAAAGGGCAGTACTTTGTCAAGTGGATTTTTTGACGACTTCTTAAAAAGGAGAAATTACCATGATCAACAGTCTTGATGCATCTTTAAACGCCATACAAAGCCACTTTAAAAGGTTGCATGCCAGCGCCGACAACATTGCCAATCTTAATACCGACGGCTACAAAGGTCAGCGAATAACTGTTAGTGAAGGGCCAACCGGAACGACAACGACAACCAGCAGCACAGACAAAAGTCCCGGCCCCACTCGAACAGAATTAAATCAGGAGGGAGATCTTGTTGAAATTGAGATGTCCAACGTTGATCTGGCTACCGAATATGTCAAGACCATGGAATCAACTCAAGCCATTAAGGCCAACCTTAGAGCCGCTCAAACTGCCGATGAACTCTTGGGGGAAATCATCGACGCTTTAGGCTAAGTCAGTGGTTAGAAAAAAGAACTTCAGAGACTCACGGTCAACTAAAAATATCCCGTAACCGGAATCATTTAGACACTGCAAGCAAAACACTTCAACTTAACAGTTACCTTTTCTTTGCAGGCGATATATGCATTTGCCTGAAGGCAGGTGACCAACTGCAACACAATAGACAGCACCACCTCTTTGCAGGTATTCAAGAAGATATTCACGTTCATCCTCGAGAATACCTGAAAGAGCCTCCGGATTATCACGTAATTCATCGGTAAAAGCGATCACAACCCCGCTGGTTTCCGAAAAACTCTGGTCGGGCCCGACCAGAGCGTGACTTACCGCATAAGCAATCGAATCCCTTACTACACCATGAAAATCATAACCATTTTGGAAGTTAACCTCGAAATAGTTATAACCGTGAGGGCGTATCTGTGGCGGGCAAACAAGTGTAAAGGCCGGGTTTTGTTCCCGGGCATGAGCTGCCAATTGGGCTGCCGGAAAGCGTCCTTTAAGACTTAATGCAAGCTCCTGATAGATAAATTCCGCAACATGGTGCTGGGCGTAGGGGCGACTCTCTTCATCGTTACTGTAGAGCTCAAGACGCCCTTGCTCATGATCGAAATAGATAATCCCGCCTCGCGCTTCAGGAGCTATCTGAGCCAGTTGCCGACGGGCATTACCTAAAATCCCATCCGCCACAAACTCTACCAGACTGGGAAGTTGAGGCGGTGAGCCCGAATTATCCATACTCAAATTTTTGACGTAATCAACCGCCCCACAATGCGGTCCATGCGCCAGGATAACAGCGGGACGCCGGCTCGGACTGAACACCACATTCCCAGCCGAAGAGAAAACCCTGACATTACCGAGTTGATCGAGCAGGTTACGAATTGCCGCGTTTCGTTGGTCAGCGCAAAGGTAGAGATCGAAAAGTTTATCTCGGCGATCCAAACTCAAGGCAGCCAGAAAACGACGGGTTCGACTGAAAGCCTGGTCGGGTTCAACGTCAGCAAGATTGATCTCGTCCAAAGATCCCCAACTGAGCTCAATATTCATCATTGCACCTCTTCCTGAAAGAGAAACCCTTCACCGCCCTTTTTACGACAATTCTTAAGATGCTAAAAAGGGATATCATCCGGACCTGAATCAGGGGCTGAAGCCTGACCGTAAGGGGCCGCATTCTCGGCACTCGCCTGATTATTGCCGCCCCCAAAACCGGAACCGCCCGCGCTGCCACCACCGCTGAAACCGCCGCCCTGTCCACCGGCAGAGAAACCACCACTCTGACCACCGCCGCCAAAACCACCTTGGCCACCACCAGAACCACCACCTTGATAATTACTGTCTTTACTGCCCAGCATCTGCATGGTTCCGGCAACAATTTCAGTCGTATAGCGCTTGATTCCATCCTGCTCCCAGGAACGGGTCTGGATGCGACCTTCCAGATATATCTGTTTTCCCTTATGGAGCCATTTGGCACAGATCTCAGCCAACTTCCCGAAAGCGATAATCCGGTGCCATTCGGTGCGCTCCTCACGCTGTCCATCCTTGACCCAGCTGTCACTGGTAGCCATCGTAAAAGTCGTAAAAGCGGCACCACTGCTACCATATTTCATCTCGGGATCACCACCCAGATGGCCAACCAGTATAACCTTATTTACACCTGCCATTTGCTTCTCCTCTTAATAACAATTATCTATTTTTTATTAATTTTTAAACATACGACTTTTTCCTTCGATAATCAAGTCGGAAAAAAAATTTCCGAAATTAATATTGTGTTTTTTTTTGCATTCTGTTAAGGCCTCCGACATTAAAATCATCAACAAGCCCCGTCTCAGCATTACTTGACCTCTGAAAGCAAAAGGCTTGCAGCAGTCTCCCGGGGCAAATAAGTAACAATGTTTGTTAAGGAGAGATTAAAAAAATGAGTGAAATTAAAACCGTTGGCGTAGTCGGTTTCGGCGTCATGGGCGCCGCCATTGCCTTGAATGCAGCTGGTGCCGGCTATAACGTTATCTACAAAGAACTTAACGACGAACTCGTGGCCAGCATGTTTGAACGCTGGGTGACAAAGCCGCTCAGTAAAAGAGTCGCGAAAGGCAAGATCAGCCAGGCTGACATGGATGAATTGAGCGGCCGCATAAACGGCACCAGCCTCTATTCCGGACTCAAAGATTGTGACCTGGTTATCGAAGCTGCAATCGAGAAAATGGATCTTAAAATAGAGGTTTTCGCTGAACTTTCAAAGGCCTGCCGCAAAGACGCTATTCTGGTCAGCAACACCTCGACCTTTCTCATCGAAAAACTCATGGCCAAGGTTGAAAACCCGAGCCGTACTGCCGGCTTACACTACTTCTTTCCGGCCAACATCAACCGCCTGGTTGAAGTCATCAGACAGAAAGAGACCTCTGATGACACCTATACAGCGCTCATGGAGTTTGCCAAGAAAAATCGCAAGGTAGCAATTACAGTGAAAGACTTTCCGGGTTTTGCTGTCAACCCGGTCTTTATCGCCAGTTATGTCGTCCTCGACAGTTTCTACGGGGATAAACTCAATGCAGCCAGCCTGGAAAGTATCTCCCAGGAGGCACTGGGGCTTAAGTTCGGTATCATGTGGGTGCAAAATGGTGCCGGCCTTGGTACCTGCTACCATGCCGGTGTCTCAATGGCTGAGTACTTAAGGGAAGACGATACCGGATATCCGGCAATGTGTAACCAGTTAAAGGAACAATTTGAAAGTGGTCAACTCTGGGACCTTGAAGGTGGACCTGTCACCGAAAACCAAGCTCTCCGCACTGAAGTTAAAGAGCGCCTTTTAGGGGCAATTTTTGCGATCTCAACCCACCTTATCGAACATCAGGTGGTCAGCCCCGACGATCTTGAACTCGGCATTATCACTTCACTGGCCTGGCCCAAAGGCCCTCTGGCTTTAATGAACGAGCTCGGCATGGCCGAAAGTGCCCGCCTGATAAAGGTCGCGGCTGCAGCCGGCGATTTTAAACTACCGAAGAAATTTGCTGACAATAACTTGGAACCCTGGAAACTGAAAAGCTAAACCAGTTTAATGACAGTAAAAAATGTCTTCCAAAAGCGGGGGTAGATTACAAATCTGCCTCCGCTTTTTTATGACCTCATTCTCTTATCGGCAACAATTTTTTGCGCCAGCTTTAGAATTTCACGAAATGGGTGGTGGACTTGGGTCGTGTTGATGGTGATTATTGTATCGGTAATCGTCCCATAGCGGGTCGGGTCGCCGCTCTCCTGGAGATGGTGCGAAATAATATCGCGCAACTCAGTTTCGGTCCCCATCATGATATGGCGTTCATCGGTTGTAACCAGATCTTTTATCTGTGGCCTTTGCCGCGTCCTGATAAAGTATTGCGCCCCCAGAGTTGCCCCGCGCAAAGCATGTCCGCTATCCCAACCAGAAGCCTTCAAGGCAATAAAAATGCCGGCAAAGGTATCGCCCGCTCCGAGGGTTGAAGATAGCTCATCGATGAAATCATCCCCGCAAATAATACGCCGATCAGCATAACGCATCCTGAAAATTGCTTCCTCGGGCATACGAGCCTTTTTCCAGTAGAGCAGAGCTCGGGCCGGAGTCAGGCGCTCAGTATAACGCACCCCCTTGCTGCCATCGGTCAAAAGCAGTCGCCCACCTTTGTTGTTCTCTCCCTTTTTCCCTTGATTCATATGCCGCACCAGTTGACTACTGGTCAGATCTATACCCTTGCGCCGCGCTACCCCGTCCAGAAGCAGCAGCTCTTCAGTATTTAAGATCAAATATTGAATAAACGGAATGATGGCATCGTAGAGAAGCTCTTCCCGGTTACTGAAAAACCGCTCTTTCCTGGAGGTGTAGTAGCGCGATTCAACCAGAGCATCAATACACTGAAAAAAAGTTTTCGTCGGACAGAGGAAAGTCCTCACGGCACTTGCGTAGGCGGTATGCAGCAAGCGGCAAATAAGACGCAACTCCTCCGGATTAGTGAGTGAGTTAATGATCAGATTAGTACTGACAAAGTCACTATCTTTCCGCAGTTTGTATTCAAGATCGAAATAACGCTGGGCCAGACGTTGGACCGGAATGATCTCCTCATTAGTCTGATTCGACAAAACAATTCGGTCAAGATTGTTAGCTGAATCATCTTTTATCGTCAGCACATAACTGGTACGAGGAACAAGATTATCTATGTGCATCTCGGGAATATCACCGATTGTCACTCGATAGTCCTGATAGAACTTTTTAACCAATTTAAACTTGGGATTTTTGACATCGAAAAAGAAGAGATGTTCGCACTCAATTTCATCACTCTCCGCTTGCAGCTCAGGAGAGTCGTACAGGGAACTTATCGCCTCTATGAGATTTCGATTATTGCCGCCCAACTGAATCTGGACAGGATTCTCAACCAAAACCAGCTTAAGATCTTTCTCACCCTTGATTATTTCAGGATAAGCCTGGTTGAGTTCTTCAATCATCTTTGACAGTTCAACAGAGCGCAGGCTCAAGGGCATCGACTCACTGTGTTTACCGCCGAATGTCATAGTATAGTAATATTTTTCATTAACTTTCTGCACGTCGCAAGCAGCCATCGGATTGACATATATCGGTTCATCCTGACCCTCGATTCGACAGACAAACACCGTCCCCAAAGGGAGCAGGATTTTGTCATCGATCATGATAAGATCATTCTCAACCACCCGACAGACCTCCTCAAGGGAGAGAGCTATCATGTAGTCAAAAACCGGAATCCCACCCAAAAACATAAAGCGGCTCTTTGCACCGGTTGCCATGGTGTCACCTCGCTTAAAAACCTGCTTGATTTTTACCTGCCAGCTGTGATAAACAGCTCACCCTTGTTAAGGTTAGTATGAAAGTCTCTTGCAACACCTAAATTCCCCATGGAGTAATACGATGGCCAGGGTTTGTGATATTTGCGGAAAAAAACCGCTTGTCGGCAACAATGTAAGTCATGCAAACAATAAAACTAAAAAGGTCTCGCGGCCCAACCTGCAGGAAGTCAACACGGTGGTTAACGGCCAGCGCCGCAAGGTAAAAGTCTGCACCCGCTGTATACGGTCAGGTGCCATCACAAAATAGACTGACTCGATCGTTTCAATTCCCGCTTACCCGGTATTAGTATATAGCTGATACCGGGTTTTCTTGTTTATTTCCTGGAATGCCACGCTATTTGAAAATAGCTTTCTAACTCATGCGGGTTACCTGATAGACCCCCTTAACCGCCCGCAAGGCCTGTTTTACCCTTTTGAGATGCTCAAGGTCTTTAACCTGGATCTCGAAAAAACAGATTGCTTTGTGATCGATACTGGTTTTAACCGAACCACTTGAGATATTGGCCTCCTGACTACTGATTGCAGTCCCCAAAGCAACTAACATCCCCTTGACATCTTCACACATGATGCGAATTTTAACTGAGTGCGGTGTCGAGCACTCAAGGTTCCACTCGACATCCATATAACGCTCCGAATCTCCTTGATGAACATGCCGGCAATTACGCCGATGGATCGTCAAGCCACGTCCTCGAGTTATAAACCCGACGACATCATCACCCGGCAGTGGATTACAACATTTGGCAAAACGCACCATAACGTCATCAATATCTTTGATTGAAATGCCGTCCCGGGCCGGTTTTTTACGAGCCGGCTTACCCTCCTCTTTCGTCCCTTTACCCTTACGCTGTTCACGCAGTTCCGGATAGATACGATTAATAAGCTGCTGCGCCGAAAGTTTTCCGCGACCAATAGCGGCCAGCAGAGCTTCGGCATGATTGAGGGAGAATCCAATTGCAGCCTCATGTACTTTGCCGCTCTTTAAGGCCTGGTTGAAAGAGAGTTTTAAGCGTGTAAAAGCCTTTTCACAAAATTCACGGCCAAGTTCAATACTACGTTTCTCCTCCTCTTTTTTAACCCATTGACGAATTTTGCTCCGGGCCTTGCTGGTTTTTACAAAGGCAAGCCAATCCTTATTGGGGTGCTGACGTTTGGAGGTGATGATCTCAACCATCTCGCCATTCTTGAGCTGATAACGCAATGGCACAAGCTTGCCATTAACCTTGGCCCCGCTACAATGATCACCAACATTAGAGTGGATAACATAGGCCATATCGATCGGCGTTGAACCACTCGGCAACTCCTTAACCTCTCCGGCCGGAGTAAAGACATAGACCGCCTCGGAGAAGAGGTCTATCTTGACCGAATCAAGGAATTCACCGGGATTATTTACATCCTGCTGCCACTCGATCATCTGCCGCAACCAACCCATCTGTTTGCGGTCATGGTCATCGAGCTGATAGCCCTCCTTATAGTGCCAGTGAGCGGCAATCCCTTTCTCGGCGATCTGATGCATCTCCCGGGTACGAATCTGAAATTCGACATGGCGACCATCCGGACCAATCACCGAAGTATGTAGTGATTGATACATATTGGCCTTGGGAATACTGATAAAATCCTTGAAGCGGCTCGGCACCGGCCGCCAGAGGGCATGAATAATGCCAAGTACATTATAACATTCCGCCTTATCGGAAACCAGTATTCGAAAGGCAATGATATCGTAGATTTGTTCAAAAGCAATATTGCGCCGCACCATTTTGCGATAGATACTGTAGAAGTGCTTAAGACGCCCGGCCACTTCACCGCTGATACCGTGATGATCCAGATTGCGTAACACCAGCTTGATAACCTTGTCGATAAATTCGCGGCTTTCAAGCTCTTTGCGGGCAACTTTATCCTCCAATTCGTGATAGATAGTCGGCTGCAGGTAACGCAAAGAACTATCCTCAAACTCCTGTTTCATCCATGAGATCCCCAGACGGTTGGCCAAAGGCGCATAGATATCCAAAGTCTCTTGGGCAATCGCCTCCTGGCGTGCAGGTTTCTGGAAATCGAGAGTCCGCATATTGTGCATACGGTCAACCAACTTGATAACCAGAACCCTGATATCCTTAACCATTGCGAGAATCATTTTACGATAATTCTCTGCCTGGTGTTCGCGGGAACTCTTGAATTTTATTTTGCTGATTTTGGTCAGACCTTCAACCAAAGCGGTAATCTCATCGCCGAAACGAAGACTTAAATCCTCGATTGAAGTCATCGGATCATCTTCTAGGGTATCATGGAGGAGGCCGGCAGCGATACTGGCCACATCCATTTTCATCTCAGCCAGCATATTGGCGACTTCGATCGGATGGATCATGTAAGGTTCACCGGAGAGGCGAACCTGATTACGGTGGGCGTAAGCGCTGTACGCGTAAGCTTTACGAATGGTATCAAAATCTGCCGCCGGATAGTAATCGGCAACCTTTTCAATAATGTCATTCGCTCTGATCATTCAGACAACTTATATCATTTAGCGCTGGTTGGTGATTTTTTTCTGAGAAAGGCTTGAGGAAATCCAGCAGCTTGTACCTGGGCTAAAACCTCTTCCGGGTTCCGGGCCACCTTGGGCCCGTCAATCAAGAGTAGAGTGTGCAGCATCAGCAAATTCTCTTTCTCAATCTTTGGGTCAAGCCCGGCTGCACGGTACATATTTACCCAAGCTACGACACTGGCATCTAAATAGCATGACCCTATGATTACAATATAACCGGCATCCCCTCTTCGCAAAAAAGGTTTATCCCCCATACCGCGAGCCACTGCCATCATTTTTTTAGCTTTTTGCCGACTCGAATAAGGTCCTAAGAAGACCCGAGACATTGGGGTCGGGCGTTTTCGGCTTTCAGTTTTCACAGTAAAACCCAAAGCTTCAATTTGAGAACGGAATTTCTGCAGATCAGATTGCAGGAGATAGCTTCCCACCTCAACCACCCGATTTACCGGTGGAAAGGCTGGTGCTGGATCAGTTCGAGCTGTCACCGCAACCGCCCCGGGCGAGGTTGATGAATCTAGTAACTCGGTCTCAACCGACTCAGGCTTTACAATATTTGATGGCGCAGCTCCTTGCGACGCGACTGGGGGCGTTAACTTATCATCGACTTTATCTCTGGATTTTACTTCAGCAACCACTTTCTCGCCAGCCGCAATTATCGAGGTACCCTCAATCTCATCTTGCCGGGATCCGGAATCAAGCTCTTTCCCCGTAGAGGCTGCAACCTCTACGGGAGGTGCGGAAATTTCAGCATCATCTACTAAGCTTGTGCTCTCTTCCAGGGCCGGGACATCGGGTTCGCAAGCAGGCGGCAAAGGAGCCAGACTTACACGCGGACTGGCAATCGGCTCCTTCGGCATCCGGATCGGTGAAAAAGAGAGAAAATAATAAAAACCTATCAGCCCAAAGAGGAGAACCACAATCTCAAAACGCAAAAGGTTTTCAAGCCAACCATCTTGCGCCTTTTTGACCTTAGGTTTTTTCTTCACAGTTGCCATTGATGAACCAGCCTTAACTCTCTTCCTTTTCCAACTTGGACGCAGCGACAATTTTGGCGGTCAAATGGCTGGGCACCTCTTCGTAATGGGAAAATTCCATCGTAAACATCCCGCGGCCACCGGTCATCGAACGCAGATCCGGAGCATATTTCAAGACCTCTGACATTGGCACCTGAGCCTTGATAAGCTGGCTATTGGCCATCGGCTCAACCCCGTTGACCTTACCGCGACGGCTATTGAGATCGCCGATAATATCACCCATATAGTCATTGGGGACATTAATTTCCATCAACATTATGGGCTCTAAAAGAACCGGCTTGGCATCGACAACCCCCTTCTTGAAAGCCATTGATCCGGCGATTTTGAAGGCCATTTCGGAAGAGTCAACCGTGTGATAGGAACCATCATATAGAGAGACCTTGAAATCAACAACCGGATATCCTGCCAGAACCCCGCCGATCATAGCCTCCTGTATCCCTTTTTCAACTGCCGGAATATATTGACGCGGCACAACTCCACCAACAATTTTGTTCTCAAACTCAAAACCGCTGCCTTTGGGAAGAGGTTCTATTTTAATCCATACATCACCAAACTGACCCCGCCCACCGGACTGTTTTTTGTGACGACCCTGAACCGAAACCGTGCCCCTGATCGTCTCTTTATAAGGTACTTTTGGGGCATCCAGTTCAACATCAACACCAAATTTGCGTTTAATACGATCAACCGTCACCTCGATATGTACCTGCCCCATACCGGAAATAACAAGTTCCTTGGTCTGCTCATTACGATCGATGCTGATGGTCGGATCTTCGGCCATCAACCGAGACAGGGCACCACCCAACTTCTCCTCATCACCCTTACTCTTAGGCCGCAAAGAGAAAGAGATGACCGGGGCGGGAAGTTCGAGCCCCTTAAGACGGACTGGTGCTTTTTCACTGCAAAGCGTATCCCAGGTAACCGTCTCCTTGAGTTTGGCAACGGCAACTATATCTCCAGGCCCACATTTATCAATCGGAATCTGTTTATTGCCCTCTAATTTCAGAAGCTGGCCAATTCGTTCTTTACGATCCTTACTACTGTTGAAACAGCTTGAATCCGAAGTCAAGGTCCCGCTGTAGACACGAAACAGTGAAAGTTGGCCGGTGAAGGGATCGGAAATAGTCTTAAAGACAATCGCTGAAAAAGGTGCATCAGCATCGGGAATAAGTTCTTGTTCTTCACCCTCAGCCAGGATTTCCGCAATCTGTGAAGGCCGCTCCAAAGGTGAAGGCAGGCAGCTACAGACCAGATCCATTAACGGCTGGATACCGATATTTTTCATAGCTGAACCACAAACGACCGGCACAAATTTACCAGTCATACTACCCTCATGGGTCGCTTGGTAGATCTCTTCGATCGTAATCTCTTCGCCGCTAAGATACTTTTCCATCAAATCGTCATCAGCTTCGACCACTCGTTCAATCATCGCTTCCCGGGCCTCTTCAGCCTTAGCCTGGAGATGGCCGGGGATCTCTTCAACACTAAATTTGCCACTCTGATCATTACCATAGCGCATAGCTTTCATAGTGATCAGGTCGACGACCCCGACAAAATCCTCCTCTTTACCAATCGGCAACTGAATAACTAAAGGAAAACACTTGAAAGTCGCCTCTATCTCCGCCACGGCTCGTTCAAAATCAGCTCGTTCCCGATCCAGCTTACTGATAAAAACAACCCGAGGAATTTCAAAATCATCGGCATACTTCCAGACCGCCTCGGTCTGGACCTTAACTCCGGAAATGGCGCTGACAATAACGACAGCCCCACCGGCCACCCGCAAACAGGCCTTTGTATCAACAATAAAATTGGCATATCCCGGGGTATCAATAATATTAATATGTTTTCCCTGCCAGTCAAGATGATGGATCGCACTGCTCAAGGTAATTTTGCGCTTTATCTCCTCAGGCTCAGAGTCAAGTACCGAGGTGCCGTTATCAACACTCCCCAACCGAGCTGTACTGCCACCATTAAAAAGCATTGCTTCCGCTAAAGAGGTTTTACCGGCTCCACCGTGTGCAATGATTGCAACGTTTCTTAAATTTTCGCTTGTATATGGCTTCATTCCACTATTTCCTTACCTTAAAACTGGTTGGGGTTGATAACTACAAACAACTATTGTGACTTAAAACAAAGTCGACAGCCTAAATTCCTACTGTAAATCGCTCCCAATTGTCAAGCCTTTAGTCAGGTTGATTTTAATCTATCCTCTTCAACATTCGGCATTCGAATAAATCACCCGTTTTACATTTTGTATAGCATCCTATCGCTCCAACCTTTTCAGCAAAGCTCCGTCGACCGCAAAAACCGGTAAGCATTATCCTACCAGAGTAACTTTTCTCAGCCCCAAAATGGTGCTTTCGTAAAAAAAATAATGCTAAACCTTTTGCTTAAAATACCGATAAGTGAAATAGATTTATCACATCTGCTTGCATGGAAAGCGGCAAACCGAATGATTCGGTCAACCGCTTTCTTTTGCATAATAAAAAAATTATGCTTCCTTTTGCACATGAATGATACTTTCCATCAAACCATTGGAAAACTTTCACAAGACCAGCAATCTACTTGTAATCGTCATTGAAATATTGTAATAAAAACACTCCAATATCGTTATCGAATAAGCCCACAGTCATTACCAACCAAATCAAACCTGGAGATAGAAGATGAATGTCACTAATAATGAGGGTCAGATTACCGTTAACCTGGGAGGCGATTTAACCAGCGATCTCTTAAACGACTTCAGGTCGTCGGTACAACAGGAGATCGATGCCGGCAACACCTCATTTACAATTGATTTCAAGGATACAGTAGTTATTGATTCAATGGGCATAGGTTGTCTGGTGGCCACTTACAACTCCTTAAAACAGAAGGGTGGAGCAATGCAGCTCAGTAATGTCCCGGAAAACCTCAAGGATGTTTTTCAGGTCATGCGCCTTGATCGTATTCTGACAATAGTCTGAATGCAGAAATAACCATCGACCAACACACAACCAACAAAAAACCGAACCTTGAGGTACGTCATGTCCATGTCATCCTTTATCGACGACGAAACTTTACAGGAATATATCAGCGAAAGCCTTGAGCACCTTGCCGACATCGAGCAGGATCTGTTAACTATTGAAGAAGGTGGGGCTGAAATTGATGAAGAGGTCGTCAACCGTGTCTTTCGGGCCGCCCATTCACTCAAGGGTGGGGCCGGTTTTCTGGCCCTTGATACGATTAAGGAGCTCGCCCATAAGATCGAAAATGTTCTCGACATGATGCGCAACCGAGAGATTGTCCCAAACCCCGAAATCATAAACATTCTCCTGAACTCATTTGATAAACTGCGTGATTTGATAAACAACTCAGCCACAAGCAATGAGGTAGATGTTGATGAATTCATCGTCGCCCTGGTAGGCCTGACTACGGCTCACCTTGCTCCGACCGAACAAGAGAGCGTGTCAAACCTGGTTCCGATCACCAAAAACAACGGCACTATCATCTTTGAAGTCCCGGAGATTGATCTGGACCAAGCTAAAAAGAGCGCCCAGAACCTCTACCTCCTGGAATATGACCTTATCCATGATGTTTACCAACACGGTAAAACCCCTATGGAGATCATCAAAAATGTCATGGATCTAGGCACTATTATAGAGAGCCTGGTTGATATCGAAAGGGTCGGCACTCTGGATGATGCCCCGATCAACTCAATCCCCTTCTATATGCTGATAAGTTCGATTATCGAACCAGTCGTCGCCCCGGATTTCCTCGACCTCCCTGAGGAAAAAGTTCTACTCATAAGTTACGACGGTCAGCAACATGGCGGCCCCCAGGAACCTGAACAAACCCAGGAAACTCCTGAAAGCATCCAGGAAACTACTCCAGTAACGGAAACCCCACCGGTAGCGACAGACCCGGAACCGGAACCCCAAACTCCAGAACTCAAAGGGAAGCCAGCCCAGAAAGCTGCCCCACCCCAGGCTCCAGAGAAACCAACTCCAGCTCCCAAGACTGAGAAAACTGACTCTCCAAAAGAGTCCAGTAAAAGTGAAGCTCCGTCGAGCTTAAGAGTCAGTGTAAACCTGCTTGAAAGCCTGATGACTCTGGCTGGTGAGATGGTCCTTTCGCGAAACCAGCTGCTACAGGCGATCAGCCAACAAGATCAACACAGTATCAAGCTCTCCGGACAACGGATTGACCTTGTCACTTCAGAGTTGCAAGAGGCCATCATGCTGACCCGCATGCAACCGATCGGCAGTGTTTTCAACAAGTTCCCCCGGGTCGTTCGGGATATGTCGCAAAAGCTCGATAAAGAGATCAACCTGGTCATCACCGGCAAGGACGTTGAACTCGACAAAACCATTGTTGAAGGGCTTAACGACCCCTTGACGCATCTCATCAGAAACTCAGCCGACCATGGCATTGAAAAGCCCGAACCCAGAGTTGCCGCCGGCAAACCCCGAGCCGGTAAGATAGATCTCAAAGCCTATCATGAAGCCGGTCAAGTTAATATCGAAATAACTGATGACGGCAACGGTCTTGATGCTGAAAAAATAGCTGATAAGGCCCTCGAAAAAGGGATGATCACAAGCGACCAGCATAAAGCCATGTCCCAAAAGGAAAAAATGGCCCTGATCTTGTTGCCGAGCCTTTCAACGGCAGAAAAGGTGACCGATGTTTCGGGCCGCGGGGTCGGTATGGATGTCGTCAAATCGAATATTGATCAGCTTGGCGGCCAGATTGAAATTGACTCCGAAATTGGCCGGGGCACAACCATCAAGATTAAACTGCCTCTGACTTTGGCCATCATCCCCAGCCTTCTGGTCACCGTCGGCGGAGAACGTTTTGCGGTTCCCCAGGTCAACGTCAGTGAACTCGTCCGCATCGGGGCGGCCCAGGTCAAAGAGAGGGTTGAAAGGGTCGGTGATTCAGAGGTAATGCCTCTACGCGGTGAGTTGATACCTCTAATCCGCCTGGACTCGATTCTCGGCATCAAATCAACCCTGGCCAACCCTGAAACTGGTGAAAAGATAGATGATCGGCGGCAGATGATTGCCGATCGCCGCTCACCAACCACGGCAATTGATGAATCACTCCAACAAGTTCCCGAAGAAAAGCCTGAAACTCAGGCACGATCCGGCCACGACCGCCGTTACATGGCGAGTAGCGACCTCAACATCGTTGTCGTTTCTGCCGGTTCATTCAAATATGGATTGGTAGTTGACGACCTTCACGATTCGGTGGAAATTGTCGTCAAACCACTGGGTCGCCACCTTAAACATCTCTTCAGCTATGCCGGCGCCACAATCATGGGTGATGGCCGGGTCGCACTGATTCTCGATGTTGCCGGCATCGCCAAACTCGCTAACCTGATCTCCATGGCCGGCAGTCGGCGAGCCCAGGATCTGGCCGAGAGCAGTGAAGAGAACCGCGACAAAGATCGCCAAGCCCTGCTCCTCTTTGGCAACAGCCCCGAAGAGCCTTGCGCCGTGCCTCTAGACATCGTTGAGCGGGTTGAACAGGTCAAATATGAAGATATTGAGATCAAGAGCGGTCAAAAAGTTATCAAATACCGCGGTGGCAGCCTGCCCCTCTTTGCCCTGGCTGATGTCTCCGAAGTTACCGAGCTAGATCAGGAACAGGAACTGATTGTAATTGTCTTCACGGTTGGCGACCGTGAAATCGGTCTTTTGGCCTCACAACCAGTTGACACCATCGAGATAAAAGCAGTTATCGATCACGACACCCTGCGGGGCACCGGCATCATGGGGTCTGCCATTATCAAGGAGCAGACCACTCTAATAATTGATATCTACGAACTCGTCGAAACCCTCAAACCGGACTGGTTCAAGCGGTTGCAGAAAAAAGATGAGCGCCTGAAAGAGGCGCAACGCATAAATGCTGGCAGCGGAACCTACATTCCGCCGGAGAAAAAGAAGATCCTACTGGTTGAAGATTCGGATTTTTTCCGCTCTCAACTAAAAAAATATATCGATGATGATGAACGTCAATGTGTGCAGGCAGAGGATGGTTTGATAGCCTGGAACTGGCTCCAGGAGCACCCGGATGAACTTTCCCTGATTATCACCGATATTGAGATGCCAAACATGGATGGATTTGAACTCTGCCGCCGGATCAGGAACGATAACCGTTTTGATTACTTGAAAATCATCGCCGTCACTTCGCTGGCCTCTGATGAACACATTGCCAAAGGCAAAACAGTCGGCATTGATGACTATCAGATCAAACTTGACAAAGAGAAACTTCTTGCCAGCATCGATGAGCACATCCAATAACTAAGTTAGCAGTCGCCAGTAGTCAGAAAAAAACCGGCAACTGACTGCTGATGACCAACAAAATTCCGGAGAAACCAGACCATGGCTGACAGCACTCTGCAACTATGTTCATTTCAATTGGCCGATGCTCTTTTCGGGCTCGACACCATGTTGGTCCAAGAGATCATCAAGGTGCCCGAAATCACCAAGGTATACCAGGCTCCAGAGGAGATCACCGGCATTATCAATCTGCGCGGCAAGATTGTTACGATAATTGATCTGGCCATAAAACTTGACTTACCAACTGAAGTTGAAACTAAAAACCGGCGCATTATTATCGTCGAATCAGACAACGAGCCCTTTGGCCTGATGGTTGATCATATAAATGATGTCATTCATATTGACGGTGATGAAATAGACCCATCACCTGCCAATCTCCGCGCCACCCAGGGCCGTTTCATTTCAGGTGTTTTTCGTAATGAAGAACACCTGATTGCGATCCTTAACCTCGAAGAAATCGTCAACCAGACAGAGAAAAAAGCTGATTAGATAGTGGAGTTTTTATGGCTATAAAAGTCCTGGTCGTCGATGACACGATCCTCTACCGGAAAGTTATTGGCGATATTCTGAAAAGCGATAATGATATAGAAGTAGTCGGCACAGCCAACAATGGGAAGATAGCGATCTCGCGTATCAGCTCTTTACAACCTGACCTGCTAACCCTCGATATCGAGATGCCGGTCTGCAATGGACTAGAGGTATTGGAGTACCTGCGCCACAACCATCCCCAAATCGGCGCTATCATGCTCAGTAGCCTGACCCGCAAAGGTGGAGATATGACCATAAAAGCCCTTAATCTCGGGGCTTTCGATTTCATCCCCAAACCGGAAGGCGGAAGTATGGCCGAAAACCAGGCTTTCATCAAAAAAGACCTGATCAGCAAGGTCAAAGCCTATGCCCGACGCCACGCTATCAAAGGCTTATTAAAAGGTCGGCCTCTAGCAACACCCGGCAAAATCGAACCTCCCGCCACCAGGACAGCAGCCACTGCAACTGTAAAAACTACACCGGTAAAACGACGCCACAATCCTTCGACAATTATTACTATAGGCATCTCCACCGGCGGCCCCAATGCTTTGACGCGCATGTTGCCGATGCTGACGGCTCCCATCGGCGTCCCGATTGTCCTCGTCCAGCATATGCCGCCGCTTTTTACAAAATCTCTGGCCGACAGCCTGAATAATAAATGTTCTCTGACTGTCAAGGAAGCTGAAGATGGAGAGACCCTGAAAAATGACGTCGTCTACATTGCCCCAGGTGGCAAACAGATGAAAATAGTTGCCAACATCGGCAGTCACGGCAAAGTAAAAATTACCGATGATGCTCCGGAAAACAACTGCAAGCCCTCCGCCGACTATCTTTTTCGTTCCGTTGCCAGCCTCTACAAGGAGAGAGCAACTGCAGTCATAATGACCGGCATGGGCAATGACGGAACTAAAGGCTTGCGCTTGATCAAACGTCACGGATCCCCGGTAATCGCTCAGGATGAAAAGAGTTGTGTTGTTTACGGCATGCCGAAAGAGGCTGTCAATGCCGGTGTTGTTGACATCTCAGTAACACTCGACCAAATTGCAGCCGAGATTATTAAAACCGTAAAAAACCCATAGCCATAATATCTAAACACAAGAAGTTACCCGGAAATACCGGAGCCTACATGATAAAAATTACTCCTCAGGAGTACCAAACCTACTGCAAATATGTCTACGACATCTGCGGCATTACTCTGGCCCCCAATCAGGCTTATCTAATTGAAAACCGGCTGGCGCCGATCATAAAGAATCAAGCTTGCAGCAACTTCAGCGAGCTCTACAACAAAAGTAAAGCCGACCGACTGAAGAAACTTGAACAAGAGATCATAGATGCAATCACGACCAACGAAACCTATTTTTTTCGTGATAAATCCCCCTTTGACCTGCTCCAGCATAAAATCCTTCCCGACTTGATCGACAAACGTCCAACCAGATCCGGCCTTCCAACCACGATCAAAATCTGGAGTGCCGCCTGCTCGTTCGGCCAGGAGGTCTACAGTATTGCCATCACTCTCAAAGAACTCCTGGGTAACGACATCCACAACTACCGTATATCTATAGTCGGCACCGACATCTCAGATGAGGCCATCGCCCGTTCAAGTTACGGCCTCTACAACCAGTTTGAAGTTGAAAGAGGGCTCCCTCCCAACAAATTAAGGCTCTATTTTGACCAGGCCGATAAAGGCTGGCGCATCAAAGATGAATTACGTTCTATGGTATCTTTCCGTAAACTAAACCTCTTTCAATCATTTGCCGCCCTGGGCCGTTTCGACATCATTTTCTGCCGTAATGTTGCGATCTATTTCTCTCAACCCGACAAGATCAAACTCTACGAAAAAATTGGCGGAACCCTGGCTTCAGATGGCTATCTGATAATCGGCGCCCAAGAGAGTTTGACCGGGATCACCGACATTTTTGAACCCCAACGCTATATGCGATCAATATTTTATAGCCTGAAAGGGTAAAAAAACAATACAGTTCAAAGGTCAAAGGTCAAAGGTCAAAGTTCAAAGGTCAGAAAAGGAAACATGGAAAGGCTATAATATCATCAACAAAAAAGAGGTGCCGGAGTTTATTCCGGCACCTCTTTTTTTGTTATACTACTTCGAGAACACCTTGACAGTCACCCCAAATAACGAGCTAGAGCTGCACCGATCTCTTCTTTAGTGAATGGTTTATTGATAATTTCGTTAACTCCGGCGGCTTTTGCCGATTCATTATCCTGATTTTCATTTTGCGTGGTCACCATAATCACCGGCATCTCCTCTTTACTGTACTTCTGGCGGATCCTCCGGGTCACTTCGATACCAGTTATCCCCGGCATATTAAGATCGGTCAAAACTGCATCCGGTTTCAGTTTAAGCACCTCTTCAACAGCGGCTTCGGGCTCAATAAAGATAAAGGGTTCTAAGCCCAGCGCATGCAGCATACTCCTGAAAATACCAAGAATCATTTTTGAGTCATCAATAGCTACAACCCTCTTCTTCGCCTTTTCTACAACCTCAGCACTCTCTTTTTTGTCACCTTCTATCTGAGATGCTGCTTTTTCGAAACCATTCTCCTTAAGCAAAGAGATGAAATAGTCGCGAACCTCAGCATGCGCCCTCTCAGCCAAATAATCGAAAGCGTGTTGGCGAAAAAAATCGATCTCCAGAAGATCAAGAAAAATGGTCCCGCTCTGGGTCGAGATAATTGTCGACACCAGCTCAAGAGCCTCATCATCCCCAACCCGCACCATATTTTTGAGTCCAGCAGCCAGAATCTCATTGTAGTTACTGTCGATTGCGGCTGCGGCTGCGGAGCGAACATTGTCAACTGAGTCATGCAGTCCGGCAGCAAGCACATAGGCTCCTTTGGTCAGTGGCAAACGACCCAGGGTTTCATATGCGGCAAAACGAACATTCCCGTCTCGCGGCTGATTATGGATAAGTTTTTTTACCGCCGGAATTGCCCCCTCATCCCCCATATCTCCCATAACATTAAGCGTATGGATCAACAGGTCAGGATCACCTTGCAAAAGGTTGTCAGCCAACATCGGCAAGGCTTTACTCCCTAAGGATACCAGTTTTTCCTTGCCCGCAGAACGGATATGGGCATGGTTCGAAGTCAGTGTATTATTTAGTTTTTTGATCGCTTCCTGCGACTGAACTTTAAAGAATACATCAAGTATGGCAAGATCGAGTTCAGGCTTATGGCCCAGTTTTTCAGAGAGCCGATGAATCGCTGTCGCTGACCCTAGTTGTCCCAAAGCCTTGACTGCAGCCGCTGCCAGGTCATCATTATCAGTATAGAGGAGTTCAGCAATATTGGCCGCAGCCCCAGAATCACCAATATCTCCTAAAGCGATTACCACTTTTTCCAAAAGATCATGATCTTCTTCATTAATCAGGATTGCCATCAGAATATGATAGGCATCATCGAGACCAATCTCTCCTGCCAACTCAATGAGATATTCACGACTATCGGACTTTGCATCCTGCAAAAGCTCCATGTAAACAGCTGGAGCTTCGAGAATTCGGGCCACCAGACGCTCTTTCAAGTCGGGAAATGAGTTACTTAAATAGGGGAATTTATCGAGGACTGACGCCAGCAGAGGGATTGCAAATTCAGGGGGACTCTGCCAAAAAAGATCGAGGGCCTCTTTCTGTACGGCAAGATCCATCTCGGCAATATAAGAAAGTACGATGTTCGCCTTGACTGCATCCTTCTCAGCAATATTATTTTTTATTTCCGATATGAAAGCAGCCGCTTTAATCTTAGCCATTAAATGCCTCTTTCTAAACTGGCTTCACTAATAACCATTCAGTCATCATAGTATCCAACATATTTTCGCTCAATCCACATGCCGGCCAAAACCATCACGCCACCTAAGCCAATCACCAGAGATGCAATAACATAGAGGTCATGCATCAACCACATGGCAATACCGCAGACTGCCAGGAAAAAGCCAAGAACTTCCAGTATTGGAATAAAAATTTTATTCATCTGCTCATATGCCTTAGTAAAAATTAGTAGTCATGCTCGACCGGTTGATCCATCAGCCCGTTTGTGGAAGGAACATATTAAGATATTGGGCAAAAATGGAAAGATAATCAAAAATCAACATAAAACCGACAATAACCAGGAAGATGCCACTGACGATACTGACAATCCGCAAATAGCGATTAAAACGTGAAAAGTAAGAGAGAAAAGTATTAAATGCCAAGGCTGAAACCAGAAATGGCAACCCCAGACCCAAAGAGTAAGCAATCAGAAGAAGAATTCCGCCACCGACATTTTCCGAGGTGCTGGCGTAAAGCAGAATACTTGCCAGGATCGGCCCAATACAGGGTGTCCAACCTGCCGCAAAGGCAATTCCGACAAGCACCGAACCGAAGTATCCTAAGGGCTTATCATTGAATTCGAAACGTTTTTCCCGCTCCAAAAGATTGAGCTTCACCAATCCGGTAATATGAATACCGAGAAGAATGACTATAACACCACCGACTCGACGAATCAGAGCTTGATTCTCCTGAAAGAAATTACCGACATAGGTCGCAGAAGCACCAAGAGCCACAAAAACCAATGTAAACCCAAGAATAAAAAAGAGGGAGTGAAAAAGAGTACGTCGCCGCACCGAACGACTCTGACTTTCAACCAGTTCATCAAAGGAGATACCGGTAATATAGGTCAGATATGAAGGAATAAGCGGCAGAACGCAAGGCGAAATAAAAGAGAATACCCCGGCCGTAAAAGCGATTAACAACGATATCTGAGAAGTAGAAGATTCCATAATAATAATAATTTCACGAAATAATTAAAGGTTTTTTACATCTTTTCAAAGTCTCCCGCAGGAGCTCAACATCGACATTTTCTTCGAGATAAGGGTCACCAAGAGCACGTAACAGGATCATCGACAAACCGCGACCAGCCTTCTTGTCACGACGCATCAAATCGATAAGTTCATCGGGATCCGCCTCTACCGGAACCAGCATCGGTAAACTATATAGCTGGAGAAGCTGTAAGGCTCTCTGAAAACCGTTCTCAGACAACAATTTCATAGAGAAGGAGAGTGACAGAGCACAGGTAAGGCCGATGGCTACGGCTTCACCATGGGCTAGATTTTGATAGGCATACATTTTTTCTAAAGCGTGACCCATCGTATGGCCAAGATTAAGAACAGCCCTGACCCCTAGTAGATCATACTCATCACGAACCACATAATCAGCTTTAATACGACTACAGGAGTGCGCCATAATCGCCAGGCTACGTGGGTTGCGCTTCATTATGTCGGCCTGATTCAACTCCAGAAAAGAGATAAAATCATCACCGGCTAAAAGTCCGTATTTGACCACTTCACCAAGCCCGCAAAGGCACTCACGCTCCGGCAAAGTAGCGATGAAATCAACATCGGAGATCACCACCCGAGGCTGATAAGTTGTCCCGATAAGATTTTTTCCGACCTCCAGGTTGACCCCGTTTTTACCACCGATAGCGCTGTCAACCTGAGCTAAAATGGTAGTTGGCAACTGAATCAGGTCGATGCCCCGCATATAGGTCGCTGCAGCAAAACCGGCGAGGTCTCCGACCACTCCACCACCCAATGCACAGATAAAACCATTGCGCTGAAGTCCAGCCTTAAAGATCTCCTGATAGAGCCGCTGTAAAACCTCATGATTTTTATACTCTTCACCGTCCGGCAGAATGATTGCAGTACTTTCATAACCGGCCGTTGCCAGCCACTCCTGCACCCGTCTCAGATGGAGAGGGGCAATCGTTGTATTGGTTACCACAACCCCTTTATCGCCACGCAAACGGGGCAATAACAGGCCGTCGCCCCCGGCTTTGATCAACCCGGATCCGATATAGATCGAGTAACTCCGCGATCCAAGTGAAACGGTCAATTTATGAGAGGTCATGCTCTACAGTTCACCGCAAACCCGACGACAAATCTCAAGATAGGCCTCTTCAACATTACCCAGCTCTCGACGAAAACGATCTTTATCAAGTTTTTCCAGAGTGTGACGGTCCCAGAGGCGACAAGTGTCGGGACAGATCTCGTCAGCCAGCAACATCCGACCATGATAGGCCCCAAATTCAAGTTTGAAATCAACCAGCAGGATATCACGTTCGAAAAGGTAGTCACTCAATACCTGGTTGACTTTGAGAGCCGTTTCCCGAACCGCATCAATCTGCTCCGCGGTTCCCAACTCGAAAACCAGCACATGATCGCGATTAATCATCGGATCATTAAGGGCATCGTCCTTATAGTAATACTCAACGATTGCTCGTGAAAGTTTTTCACCCTCACTGCGCCCCATACGCTTGGAAAGACTACCGGCGATATAGTTTCGGACAACAACCTCGACCAGCATAATATCGACTTTTTTAGCCAGCATTTCGCGATCTGAGAGAAGCTCAACAAAATGACTCTCAATTCCATTGTCCGCCAACATCTGAAACAGCTTGGCCGAAACCCGGTTATTGATAACTCCTTTATCCTGGATGCTGCCCTTTTTGGCACCGTTGAAAGCAGTTGCATCATCCTTGAAATAGAGGATATTTTTATCTGGATCATCGGTTGCGTAGACAATCTTGGCCTTACCCTCGTAAAGTTTTTCTCGACGTTCCATTTTTCAATCACCTTTATGTAAGATTATTATTTAATAAAATAGCTGAAAATTCGGTATGTTAATCCCCGAAAACCCGAGTAAAAATCACCGGCACCTGACGCATATGGTGTTCAAGGCTGAACTTCTCTTCGATCTCTGAAGCCGAGAGATATTTTGCCACATCCTCATCCTTAATCAAGTACTCTTTGAATGAGCCGCCATCATTAAATGCCTGCATGGCATTCCGTTGAACCCAGTGGTATGCATCCTCGCGTGAAACCCCGGCCCGGGCCAGGGCCAAGAGAACACCCTGTGAATAGATTGTACCACCAGTTAAATCGATATTTTCCAGCATCCGTTCTGGATAAAAGACCAGTTTTTCCATCATCCCGGCAAAACGATGGAGCATGAAATCAAGTAAAATAGTCGCATCCGGAGCAATCACCCGTTCCACCGATGAGTGACTGATATCGCGTTCATGCCACAAGGCCACATTCTCCATCGCCGCCAGAGCATGAGAACGAACCAGGCGGGCAAGACCGCAAAGGTTCTCCGAAAGCACCGGATTACGTTTATGCGGCATCGCCGAGGAACCTTTTTGGCCGGCATGAAAAAACTCTTCCGCCTCACCTACTTCGGTTCTCTGCAGATGTCTGATTTCAGTAGAGAATTTCTCAATCGAGGCAGCGATCAGGGCCAATGTCGTAAAGAAAAAGGCGTGCCGGTCACGCTGCACAATTTGGCTCGATGCCGGAGCCGGCTGCAAACCGAGACGTTGACAGACTGCCTCCTCAATTTCAGGCTCAATATTGGCAAAGGTACCGACCGCGCCTGAGATCTGACCAACTGAAATATCTGTAATCGCTGCCTCGAGACGCTTTTTCTGACGTACCATCTCATCGTACCAGATGGCTAACTTGAGGCCCACAGTTATCGGTTCGGCATGAATACCGTGGGAGCGCCCGATCATCGGACAGTCTCTAAGTTCAAACGCCCGACGTTTGAGCCCGGAAAGAACCCGATCCAAACCCTGCATCAACATCTGACCGGACTCTTTTAGCTGCAGAGCCAGGGCCGTATCAAGGACATCTGAAGAGGTCATGCCGAGATGGATATAGCGAGACGCGGGACCGACATATTCGGCCACAGAGGTCAAAAATGCGATCACATCATGGCGTACTTCAGCTTCAATCTGATTGATTCGGGCAACATCGAAAGAGGCTTTTTCTTTAATCTCAAGCCACTCATCAGCGGGAATTTCTCCACGCTCGGCAAAAACTTCACAAACTGCCAACTCAACCTTGAGCCAACTCTTAAATTTATTCTCTTCACTCCAGACCTGACTCATAGCCGGACGTGAGTAACGTTCAATCATAATCGTTTATTCCACAAATATTTTAAGATAAAAGAAGCAATCAACTTTCAGCCACACTTCGCACTACCATCACGGAGCAGCGTGAACTCTTTACAACATTGTCAGCCACACTTCCCATGAGAAACTTCTTGATCCCGGACCAGCCGTGTGAACCCATAAAAATGGCATCAAAAGCTCCGCGTTCAGCTTCATCGACAACCATTGATGAGGGGTGGCCCTCGACCACCCGACCCTCAACTTCAAGCCCGGTTTTTTTCAAAGACTCCACCAGCTTGTCCATCTTTTCCTGCAGGGCAGCCCGCCGTGATGCGGTATAGTTTTGAATACTGGCAAGATCCTCAACCGGCAAGCTGATACCGTCAAGACCGGAGAAGGCGAAACCCTCTTCAATAACATTAAGCAACATCACTTGAGCATCATAATTGCGGGCAAATTTTACACCAACCGCAATCACGTCATCAGTTGAGGCGGAAAAATCGATTGCCAGTAGAACTTTTTTGAAACGATCAGCCATAATTGCACCTCCAAAAAACTATTCAATCGCTAATCGGCGAAACGCAAATATTATCATTTTCCGAACGCTATTGTCAAGTTTTATGCAGGCGTTCGAGCAAAATTGAGATATTTAAAAACCCTGGAATATTTCTCGACCGGGAGCTTGCAACTGATTATTTCCAGATACTCGCCAACCGTCGGCAGACGCCCCAAAAGTGCTGCAACACCAGCCAATTCGGCAGAACCGAGATAGACTTTCGCCCCAGAACCCAGACGATTATCAAAATTACGGGTTGAGGTCGAAAAAACCACCGCCTCGTCGGCAACTCGAGCTTGATTTCCCATACAAAGACTACAGCCGGGAATCTCTATACGGGCTCCAGCCTTGCCAAATATTGAAAAGTAGCCCTCACTTTTGAGCTGCTCCGAATCCATTCTCGTCGGCGGCGCCACCCAGAGCCGCACCGGAACCTGGCCTTCATCACGCAAGATCTCACCCAGTGCACGAAAATGACCAATATTAGTCATACAACTGCCGACAAAAACCTCATCGATCTTTTGCCGGCGCCGGTCATCAGCAAGAATATCACTCAACACAGCAACGTCATCAGGATCATTGGGGCAGGCAAGAATCGGCTCATTTATGAGATTCATGTCGATCTCAAGTACTGCAGCATAGGCGGCATCGTTGTCGGCCCTTAAAAGTTCAGGTTCGGCGAGCCAGGCTCGCATCGCCCGAGCCCGACGCTTTAAAGTTTCAGCATCCTCGTAACCGGTAGCAACAAGTTTATCTATAAAAGCAGCATTTGAGGCCAGAAACTCCTTTACCGGCTCAACTCCAAGCTGGATAGCACAAGCTGCGGCACTACGTTCAGCCGAAGCGTCGGAGAGTTCAAAAGCCTGCTCACAAGTAAGCTCTTCAAGACCCTGGATCTCAAGAATCCGGCCCGCAAAAACATTCTTTTTACCCTCTTTAGCAACCGTCAACAAACCCTTCTCAATCGCTTGCAGAGGAATCGCGTTAACCAGATCACGCAGCGTGATACCAGGTTGCAACTTACCAGAAAAACGAACCAGAACACTCTCCGGCATATCAAGCGGCATGAGACCTGAAACCGCCGCAAAAGCGACCAGGCCGGAACCTGCCGGAAAAGAGATCCCGAGCGGAAAACGAGTATGCGAATCGGCCCCGGTACCCAGAGTGTCAGGCAGCAGCAGACGATTCAACCAAGAGTGAATTACGCCATCACCGGGCTTCAATGAAACCCCCGAACGATCCTTGATAAAACCAGGCAGGTGACGATGCATCTTGACATCAACCGGCTGCGGATAGGCCGCCGTATGACAGAAAGACTGCATCACCAGATCGGCGGAAAAATTTAAAGCCGCAAGTTCCTTAATCTCATCCCTGGTCATCGGCCCGGTCGTGTCCTGACTGCCGACAGTCGTCACCATAGGTTCGACATACATCCCCGGCCGAACTCCTTCCCGACCACAGGCCCGACCGACAATCTTCTGGGCCAGGGAGTAACCTCCGACGGACCCTTCTGGCTGAATCGGTCGCACAAAAAAATTTCCTTCATCAAGTCCCAAAACGCGACGAGCCCGACCGGTCAACTCCCGGCCAATCAAAAGCGGGATTCTCCCCCCGGCCCGATACTCGTCAACCAAAGTGTTGGGCTGCAGATTAAAACGACTAACGACACGGCCCTCTTTTTCGATCTCCCCAACATAAGGTCTTAAAGTTATTAGATCACCGGTCTCAAGATCTTCAACCGGAGCTTCCAGGGGCAGGGCTCCGGAATCCTGGGCCGTATTAAAAAAGATCGGTGCAATAATACCACCGATAACAACCCCGCCACCACGCTTATTAGGCACCCCGGGCAAATCGCAACCTAAGTGCCACTGCAGAGAGTTGATCGCCGATTTACGACTACTGCCGGTACCAACAACATCACCGACATAGGCAATCGGATGCCCCAAAGTGCGTAATTTTTCAAGTTGCTGTAAAGGATTTTCAATCCGGGCTGCGAGCATCGCTTGCGCATGCAAAGGGATATCACTACGACTCGCCGCTTCCGATGCCGGAGAGAGATCATCTGTATTGGTCTCTCCCGGCACTTTAAAAACCGTCAGCAACAACTCCTTAGGCAACTGAGGACGAGCCGTAAACCACTCCGCCTGAGCCCATGATTCAAGCAGTAAGCGCGCCCCCTGATGCCCTTTTTTAAACTCTTCAACAACCCATGCAAAAGCATCGTAGACCAGCAATGTATGCTTTAGGGCATAAATTGCTGCCGCAGCAACTTCTGGCCTTTTATCATCCATGGTTTCGAGCAACGGAGTAAGATTGTAGCCTCCGCGCATAGCCCCCAGCCACGAAACTGCAGTCAGGGCTGAAAGCCCTGACTCGGCCGCCCGGCCACTGATCACCTCAGCCAAAAAATCAGCCTTAATCCCGGCCGCCTCATCGACTCCGGGATTGACCCGTTCACGCAGCAGATAGAGAAGGCTTTGACGCTCTTCCCCCTGACTTAGCGGCAACCTGTCAATTACCGCCGAGACCTCGGCGGCACTCAATGGCATGGGGGGAATAGCTTGTGCCTGCCGCTGTTCGGCGGCCCTTTGATACTCTTCAAGAATGTTCATATTGCTTTCTTTTCTCCTTAATTCACTTAATCTTCATCTCGACCTGGCGGGCTTTTTCAGCCGCCACTGGATCATCCTGTACAAGTTGCGGGTCGACTAAAAATAGACGCTGAGCCTCTACCGGACCTTTGGCACTTAGGTACGCCATAACTTGACGCGCCCGATTACGAGCCAACAAAACAAGTTCATCGTCACTGACTTTAATAAAATCTTTCAATAAACGTTCCTGTTCTGCCGGCTCTATCTTTTTAACCATGCGTAGCACATTTTTCTCTTTGGCAAAAGGAGCGGCCTTGTAGGCCCGCCAGAGATAACGTTCAAACTCATCAGCTCCAACGACCACTTCATCGGGTGCCTGCAGATCTTTTTTCTTACCTACCACTTCCTTAAATTTTTGCACCTGTAAAAGTTTTTTAAAGTGATCCTCATGCAGAGCCTGGCGATCACTGATAGCGTCAGCCCGGCCGGCAATTTCAACTTTCAGGCCGGGCCGGTCGTAGAGAACCTTGGCCAGTTTCTCCAGTCGGTCTTGGGCTACATCATCAAGCTTAACCTGACCAGCAGCAAAAGTTACCAAATTGAGCTCTTCGCTCCCACCGGCCAGGGAACTAATCAAAGCGAAAGGGGAAGTGATCGCCTTCGTTATAAGATTAATAAAAACTTTGACAACAATCCCACCCAGACTGAACTCGGGATCATCCAGCTCACCACTAACGGGCAGGTTAAGATGGATCTCCCCCTGTCGATCACGTAAAAGAGAAACTGCCAGTTTGACCGGCAGATTAAGAGCATCAGGACTCTCGATCGCAGAACCAAAATCAAACTGATCGAGGAAGATAGCATTAGTTGACGTAAGCTTCTGCTTTTCAACCTTACAGGAGAGATCAAGAGAGATTTTTCCCTTACCGATGGCATAACCGACAAATTTCCCGCTGTAAGGGGTCAGATCCGTCATCCCGATCCCCTGACCATCTATTTTTAAATCGACATAAATATCTTCCGCCAGGGGATCGACAAAACCCGAAACCGACACCGGCGCCTGACCGTTCAGCTGACCGACAAGTTTGACCTCGGCCGGTTTTTTGCCCATCGAAGAGAGTCCTTCGACCTCACCTTCGAGTTCGCTTAAGGACATCTTAAAGGAGGGCGATATGGAATGATCAATAAAGGTTATAGTGCTCTTTGAAAGCTGTAACTTTTTAAACTCCAAAGCCATGGTCGGCGAATCTTTTGCAACTTTTGTGGGGTCACCTTCGGGTAAAGGTGCCGGATTTTCAGGAACGCTAACCTTTTCACGCAGCATCCTCTCAAAATTGCTGCAACCATCGCTCCCTTTAACAAAATTGACTTGCAAACCTTTGGCGGCAACCTTCTGCAAAGAGAAAGCCGACGGCTGATTGCTAAAAGAGATTCCATCAAGGCTTAAGAGCCGCAGATTTAAGAGAGCTTCGGCTCTTAAGCCTTCGACTGTCTTTAAATTCTCAATTGCGGCCTTACCGGTGAATGTGAGGTTGGGTCCGGATGGTGACTCCTGCCGGAAAGCGAGACGCCCGGAAACGGCCGCCGCGCCCTTAACCAGCACCAGATCAAGATGTTCATTGAGATAGGCCTGAAAAGTTTTCAGCGGCATTTTCTGCAGATCGATGTCAAAGTCTGCCTGAGGCGGGTTGAGCACCACCGGACCATTCAGTAAAAGCCGTCCCCGTTCGGCCAAACGCAGATCAAGTTTACAAATACCCGATTCCCCTTTGCCGGTTCCCAATTTATCGATTGCCAGATTTATCTTATCAACCTCAATCTCAGCCTTTGCCGCCGGCACAAGATCATTGAAAGTAACCCGGAAATCCCGCAAACGACCTTTATCCAGAAGCAGATGCCAGGATTTATTCGCTGTTGCAGTCTCTGTAGAAACATCTTTTTTCGAACTCTCTTTTCCTAATGACGGCGGCAATAAATCCAACAGATTGATAGCATCATCAGACCGCCTAATAATAGTTAAGCTTCCTTCTTGCCCTTCCAGAGAACCAATCACGCACTCCCGTTTGCCAACATCAATTTGGCTATGCGCCAAATCCAACTGCGGCAGATCAAAAACCGGCTTTCCGTCAGGAGAGTTAATTTTAAAGTCGACAAGACCACACCCCAGATCTTGCAACTGCAGGTCAATTCCACCCTCGTCAGATTGGGAAAACAGAAGCTCCCCCGCAAACCGCAGACGGCCATCCAACTGACCAGCAAAATAGTCCTTATAATAGGCCAGATAGCGCGGCAGAGGCAGATTATCCAGTGCGAAACTGCTCTTCAGGGCGACCGGATCAACCGAGAAATCACCATTCCCGGCCAAGGTCTCTCCGGCATCACTCTTGAGCTTCAAAACGTAATGGGACTGATGCGCCCGATCCGTACTAAAGTCATCAAGTTCGAGGTCAACCGGGGCCAGGCGAGACGAAAAAATCGGCGTCACGCGTTCGTCACGAAGATTGACAACGCCCTCTTCCAGGCGCAGTCGGTCCAGTTTAAAAGTGAACTTTGCGGCCTCTTCGGCTTCTATTTTTGCCCCCGGCCCGGATTCGACTTTGCCGGAGTTCTCAGTCGCCGCAGCAATCAACTTCGGTAAGTAAAAGATCCCATCTGGTTTGAAAAGAAGATTGACCTCCGGTTTTCGGCAAACAATTTCACTAAGAAAAAGCTCTCCATTAAGGAGATTACCCGGACCGAAAGTAGCCGACAGATCGGGCAGAGAAACAAAACGGTGATTTTTCTCTGCCCCCTGCCCGCTGATCAGGAGATCACTTAAAGCCGCGGTGCCGGACAGGGTCAAACGGGGGGCTTCGTTTTCCGGTTGCAGATAGACCAGATCGAGACGAGTTGTTAAAGAGCCATCAGTAACTGTAAAGTTTCGCCCATCCGGTAAATAGGAGAGATAATAGGCGAGGTCAAGCTCGTCGAGATCGATATGGAAACGGGTCTCCAGAGATTTGGCAAAAGGCTTGGTTTTACCGGCAACAACCAGTGGTGTACCGTTGACAACCGCAACAAAGGAGGGTTGGACATGGGTCTCAACAAGGTGCGCCAGGTTTGATATCCGGGGCAGCCCAACGGTTATATCATTGAGCCAATGAAAAACACCCCGGGACTGGTCGACGAATTCGACAATTCCCCCGGCAATTTTAATATTATTGAGTGAAAAACGAAAACCCCGCCCCTCTGCCTCAGGTTTATCGTCTGTATCTGGCGCAGTGGGTAGTAAATCAGAAAAATTATAATTTGCGCCATCATTTTTGACAATCTTGAGATAAGGCCCCTGAATATCGATCTTTTCCAACACCAGGGCACGATTACTGAGCGAGAGAACACCAGCGCAATCAGCGAGTAGAGAGTCAACCTTTAACAATGGCGCCCGACCCTCACGGCCCTGAACTACAAAACCATCAACCTGAAGACGCAAAGTGAAGGGATTAAACAGCACCTGATCAATTGTCGCCTGACGCTTGAGAAGCTCCGGCAAGCGTTTTTCAGCCTGAGTCTTAAGTAGCCAAGGCAGAAGAAAAAAACCGCTTACGCTATAGAGACCAAGTGCTAAAAGAACAAATACCAGAATTTTCCGCCAACCCGACAAACGCCTCTTAGGCTGCTTTTCCTGTTCACTCATAAGCTCTCACCCTGCCCTCCGACAAGCCCCTAAACTTCAGCCATCAAAAACAAAGTCTTTGACAACTATATCTGAGACCGAAGCTTTCCGCCGGAAATGGTTAAAATCAAGCTTGCCAACGCCCGAACAATTCACAACTCCAGCATAAAAATCGACATAAGCATCTTACACTACCGAATGCAACTTTACAAGATTTGAAGAGAACTCCCTGACCGTATTTTCAAACTTATCGCGCGCGGTTACAGAAAACTTCAGTGCTACAAGTTTACTACACAAAGAAAAAGCACCTACCGAGAAACTCGATAAGTGCTTGATTTTATTGGCGCGCCAGGGAGGACTTGAACCCCCGGCCTACGGATTAGAAGTCCGTTGCTCTATCCAGCTGAGCTACTGGCGCGTAAGGAAAATGGTTTTATAAGTCTATTTTCTTCCCCGCTATCTCCGGGACTTTGGTTTCATAATTACAACCTTTTTGGGGGCAACGCAAGACTTTATCGCCCTCTCCCCGGCGTTTCTTTTCAACGAGAAAGGGGAACTCACAGCTGGGACATGAGAGGGGATAAGGCTTATCCCAGGTTGCGTAATTACATTTGGGATAGCGATTGCAAGCGTAAAAAGTTTTTCCCTTACGAGACTTTTTCTCAACCAGCTCTCCGCCACAACCCTCCTGGGGGCAAGCGACACCGGTACCTACGGAACTGGTATATTTACATTCAGGATAGTTGGAACAGGAGATAAAACGGCCATAGCGGCCGTTTCTCAATTTCAACGGGCTGTCGCATTCGGGACATTTTCCGGCATCGGCCGGCAGCTCCACGCCACCATTTTCATCGCCGTTAGCCCCGAGGTCTTTCGTGTTTTTACACTCCGGATAGTTGGGGCAGGCGATAAAACGTCCGTTACGGCCCCATTTAACCACCATATTGGCGCCGCACTTCTCACAGATTTCATCGGTAACCTCCTCACCCGCCTTTTTGGCGTCTCGCATGGTTACCAGAGCGGTATCGAGTAGTGCCGCAAAAGGCCTATAGAAATCTGCCAGTAGAGCCTGCCAATCACGCCCTCCCTCTTCAACCTTATCAAGGTCGGCCTCCATTCGGGCCGTAAAAGAGACATTAAGGATATCGGGAAAAGTCTTTTTCAGAAGATCGGTAACCAACTCACCCAGATCCGTCGGGTAGAAACGTTTCTCCTGGAGTTCAACATAGCCGCGATCCTGAATCGTCGACATGATTGAGGCGTAGGTTGAAGGGCGGCCGATGCCCTTTTCCTCAAGCTCCTTAACCAGAGTACTTTCGGTAAACCGCGGCGGCGGCTGGGTAAAATGCTGCTTGGGAAGAATCTCATTTAAACGAAGAATCTCGCCTTCGTTTAAAGCCGGCAATTCAGTTTCTTCGGCCTTATCATCACCATTATTATCACGCCCCTCCTCATAGACAACAAGAAATCCGTCAAAGAGCTGGCGGCGACCAACCGCCCGCAATTGATAGCGATCACCCGCCATAATCGAGACCGTGGTCTGGTAGTAACGGGCCGGATTCATCTGGCTGGCAACAAAACGCTTCCAGATCAGACTGTAGAGACGAAACTGGTCACGATTGAGATAGCTTTCAATCTCTTGCGGAATATGCCCCACCGAGGTCGGGCGAATTGCTTCATGGGCGTCCTGCGAGGCGTTCTTGTTACGGTACGATTGTGGTTTGACAGGCAGATAATCTTTACCAAACTGAGTTGCGATGCAGTCGCGGCACTCGGCAACAGCCGAGTCAGCAACCCGCACCGAGTCGGTACGCATGTAGGTTATCAAACCAACCGGGCCCGATGAACCGAGTTCTATCCCCTCATAAAGCTGCTGAGACACCATCATCGTCTTTTTGGCACTGAAACCAAGTTTACGGGCGGCCTCCTGCTGTAACTTACTGGTAATAAATGGTGGTGTCGGCCGTCGCTGGCGCTCTTTCTGCTCAATTTTGCTGATTTTACAGCTTGAACTTTGTAGATCGGAAACAATTTGATCTGCCGTCTGCTGATCGCTAACCTCGGCTTTCTCACCGTCGATTTGGTGCAAGCGGGCTTCAAAAGGAGGCGGCACTGAGCCTTCAAGGGTCGTTGTAATACTCCAGTATTCAACCGGAATAAAAGCCTTGATCTCGGCTTCCCGATCGCAAACCATACGGACGGCAACAGACTGAACCCGCCCGGCACTCAAACCCCGCCGTACCGTCTTCCACAACAAGGGGCTGATTTTATAGCCCACCATACGGTCAAGAATACGACGCGACTGCTGGGCGTTTACTTTATTTATGTCAATTGCCAGGGGCTCTTGCAGAGCCCTGGCAATTGCCGATTTGGTCACTTCGTGAAAAAGCACCCGATGGATGGGCTTTTTTTCTCCCAACTCATGGGCGATATGCCAGGCGATCGCCTCACCTTCCCGGTCGGGGTCAGGGGCGAGAAGGATCTGGTCGGCTTTACGAGCGGCCTTCTTGAGCTCGGCAATAATCTTGCCTTTGCCTTTCAGAGGCACATAGCAAGGTTCAAAATGATCTCCCTCTATTTCTATGCCTAACTCATTCGCCGGCAGATCCCGCACATGGCCGACTGAAGCTTTAACAATATATTCAGAGCCCAGATATTTGCCTATAGTTTTGGCTTTGGTCGGTGATTCAACAATCAGTAATGTTTGAGACATATATTAAGATCCAAAAATGGATGGCAAACAGGAGCCAGTTCGAAAGGGCCCTCTGAAGGCATTTGCATGAAAGCTTTAAATTCGTGCCTGATTTATACTCTTCTCAGTGAAAGACTATATCCTGATCATTTTCCAGAAAACTCAAAAAACGATCCCTGACATCTCTATCCGGCCGCCCGACAACAACGACCATTGTAGCGATCACCTTGATCTCTTCAAGACCGACCCGGAAACCTCCCAGAAAAAGTGCCTGGTCGATAATATCTTCAACCGTAGCCTGATCAAGAACATCCATCTGCCGCAATTTAGAGAGCCAGGCCCGAACCCCGTTGGTGAAAATTTGTCGCTCCTCCAACGTAAAATGCCGTTGAAAACCACTTTCCGAATCCAGATCAAGAAGCTGGAGATTGAGATCCTTGCCTTGCGACAGGTTGGCTATCCAACTGAAAGCCGTCTCAATTTCAGGAAAGTCGAAACCCAGAGAGACAAGATCATCAACGATCTCCTCTTCCTGTTCATAGAGGTCTATCTCATCGGCCAGATAGTCCGAGATTATCCCAATTATAGCCATAACCCGTTGATACATCAGGGCAACTCCAATTAAAAGAGGTTAAATCGATTTAAACATATTCAGGAGCTATGCGAAAGATATTTCCGGCACCCTTAATAAGCATGCCACTTAATTCCAACTCCAGTAAAACCTGACTCAAAAGCCCGCTTTCCCAAGATAATTTTTCGAGTAGATCGTCAAAGATTATCTCATCCGGCCCTAAAGCCGCAACCAGACAAGCCTGTTCCGGACTTAATACGGGACGTTTAGGCAAACCACTGGCCCCATTTCCGGATGCCGCCACCCCTTTAACATCAGCACACAGCCAAGGCAGGGCAGAAAAGATATCCTCAGCCGATTCCAGGAGCTGAGCTCCATCTTTTAACAACCGGTTCACACCTCGGCTACCCGGCAGACCCGGCGGTCCGGGTACGGCAAAAACTTCGCGCCCCTGTTCCAAGGCCAAGCGTGCAGTAATCAAAGACCCGCTGCGTTCTCCAGCCTCAACCACAACTACCCCTTGAGAAAGACCACTGACAAGACGGTTACGCCTCGGGAAATGGGCCTTATCAGGTCCGGTTCCGGGAGGAAATTCGGTCAATAAAGTGCCATTCTCAACAATTCTTTCGCTCAAATGACGATGCGCCGCCGGATAGACGACATCAAGCCCGGTTCCGAGCACGGCTACCGTAGGGCCACCGCCCCGCAAACTGCCCTCATGGGCTGCCCCATCAACCCCTAGAGCCAAACCGCTGATCACGGCCAAGCCCTGGCCTGCAAGTCGAGAACCTAAGGAGTAAGCAAAACGCCGACCCAGTTCTGAAGCCCGCCGGGCACCGACCACAGAAATCGCCGGAAGCTGCAAATGCTCCACCGAACCTTTAATAAACAAAACTGAAGGGGGATCGGCAATAAGAGCCAGGTTTTCAGGGTAGCGTGGATCCTCCAAAGAGATAATCTCACCACCAATATCGCAAACCTGCCGCCTTAGAGTGGCAACTTGTGACCAATCAGAAAAAGCGGATACAGCTTTTGCTGCCGCCGACCGAATTCCGAATGATAACAAAGTCGTCGCCGGTACCTTAAAAACCGCTTCGGCAGACCCCAAACCCCGCCAGGCGCGAGCAATCCCCAAAGCCCCAAGCCCGGGCACCAAGGTCAGCGCCAACCAGTAATCCAAAGGCTCATGTCGGACCATTTGCAACCTGCTTTCATCTCCAAGGGAGCAGAGAAACACACAAAAATTACCCTGTAAAGCCCTGAAAAGGGGACAACGAATCCGCCGCAATAAACAAATTGCCCGGCTTAGTCAAGGGAAATCTTCTCGACTATACCGCTCTTCTCAACTAAACTGGAGCTCATCAGAATTTCCCCCTACAAGTTCAGGAATACAAATTGCTTTACTTTTGTAGTATTGTTTGCAGTCATCTCTTGCTTATGTTAGAATAGGAGACATGAATTCCTTTAGTTTTAAAGGAATTTCATACTGCCGCACAGTAAACAAAGAGCAAAAAAGTGGCGCTCGCGGGTTTCAGCTGGAAGCCTTTAAATAACGTTTTTGTAATCAAGTCTGCGAGAAATAACAAAATAATTAGCGAAAATGCCTATAAAAAAAATATATTCATCTTCAGGTTTTACCCTAGTCGAATTAATGGTAACCGTGGCTATAATCGCTTTGATTGCCGGCTTCACCTTTGCCGAACTAAATTCCAGTAGTTATAAATTAAAAGCCGCGGCCCGAACCCTGAAAGCCAACATGCAGAAAGCCCGCCTCCTGGCAGTAAAAGAGAGCTGTCCCGTATATGTCGATTTCGATCTGGATAGCGACGGCAGCAGCGACGGAACTATAAACCTCCACTACACCACATGGCGTGATTTGGATGGTAATGGACTTTTTTTAATGAAGGATGAAGCAGGCAACTCGGTTACCGATAAATCAGCCTCATTTGAATTTATTGAAGAGACAGCATTGCCATCCGGTGTTTCAGCCGGAGTTGTCGGCAATGGTGACGGAGGTCCGGCCCAGGGACCTCCTCCATCAAATCCAGGCCTCCCCTCTGATGGTGTAAGTTACGGTGGAGATCGAGCTCGTTTCACTCCTCAAGGAAGCAGTACTTCCGGCTGGTTTTATCTGGCCTATCCCAACAATTTATCCGCCGGGACTCATGCCGTAGGTACCAACAATATCGGCAGAGTGCACTCCTCTTATTACGCTACAGATGGGGGTGCATGGCGGTGAGAACAATGAACCGACAAGGCTTCAGCCTCGTAGAGCTAATGGTAGTTCTTGCTATCCTGGGCGTCGTTATGACCGGCGTTCTCGGCGTCGTCACAAGCCAAAACAAGGCTTACCATAGTGAAGAAGCGATCATTGATCTACAAATGAATGGTCGTTTAGCAATAAATTACATTAGCCGTTATGTCAGAATGGGCGGTTTCGGTTGTTATGGCAACATCGACACTTCCAATCCGGTGAATGGGTTCGGAGCTGTTATTAATGCAACAGATGGTGCCAGCAATACGCCTGACACCTTAACCGTTGTAACCTCAACCCGCAAAGTTGGCATTGTTGACGATAAGGATGTAAATGCTGGTGAGAGTTTCCTGTCAACCTCGGTTATTCCAATCGACCTTGATGACTCATCATATAACCTGACCAGTTTTTTTGACAACTCCTCAAAAAGGTATGTCTACTTTGCCCCATGTGAAAACACTGATTTCCTCTCCATTCAGAGCCCGGTTGATACAGCCGATACAAGCTTTACCATTTCTAAGGCAATCAGGGTGGATGAGGGAGCTGAAGTCTTCACAGTCCGAGCTTATACCTTTGCTTTAAGCGGAAACAACCTGACTATCAACAATAATACAGGAAGCGGCAACCAGGAGCTGGCCGAAAATATTGAAAACTTACAATTTCAATATGGCTGGGACCGAAACGGCGATAGTCGCTTTGATCCCACTGATAATAACGAATGGGGCAACGACCCCTCAGGTAACGAAGCTGACATTAAGGCCGTACGTATTTTTGTTTTGTCCCGTTCGGGCAACCCCGATCGTGACTATAGTGACAAAAAAAAATATAAAATCAACGAAGCAACTGCTTCAACGACAGCTGTTTTTGTCGGACCATTTAATGATGGCTACCATCGATCTCTACTGCAAACCACTATAATGGTCCGCAACCTCAACTTTTGAACCTTAAGCGACATAACCTTTCATAATATGAAAACAGTATTCAAAAATCATGGTTTCACGATAATAGAGCTGATGATCGCAATGGCGGTTATGGCTTTCGGCATTCTCGGCTTTATGTTCATGCAGGGACGAGCCGCCCAAGGCCGAACGGCCGGTCGTGAAATGGGGCGGGCAACGATTGTCGCCCAGAACTACAGCGAAACTCTACTGACCCTTGATTACAGCGACAGCCTTTTATCAGTGGGCTCCCACCCCTCTACCGCTGAAGACACCAGTGATGGCACTGTTGACAGCCAGATGAGTACAAAATACGGCAATTTCATCTACAACACAACCTGGACCGTCAGCGATAACACCACCAACCTTAAGACTATTGTTGTCAATACAAACTGGACTTTGAAAGACAACAAGACGGGACTTCAAACCAAGAGCCTTAACTTCACCTTATTGAAAAGCAGGTAGGCAATGCCGGCAGGAAACAAAATAAACAGCGAAAGTGGCATGGCCCTGGTAACCTGCCTGTTAATAATGGTCGTGCTTGCTATGATCGGTATCGGGATAACTACTGATTCTACGATAGAGATCAAAATCGCCGGCAATCAAAAAAACAAGGCCGTCTCATTTCAGAATGCCGATACCGGGACCATGGCCGCCCCGGAAATTATCGAAGACAACTTAGACAACCAAAGGCCCAGTAGCCCGTACGTCTACTCCAACAGTTCCGCAGACCCGACTATCACTGTTCATACAACTAACTTTGCCTCGCTAAGTGAAGGGACAATCCTTACTCCCGGCATTACCATTGTTGGTACTGATGATACAAGTGATGCCAACCTACCAATTAAAACAGCTGTTGCCGTCAGCAAAACCGGTCGCCTGGCGGCTGGAAGCGCGATTCAGATGGCCGCCGGCTATGAAGGGGTCGGCAAAGGTGCCGCATCCGGAGGCTATCACGCCTACTATCGCTGCCAGAGCAGCGATAACCAGGGTGGGACTGCCAGTAATACAGAGATATACTATCGTTATGTTCCACATTAAATGCGTGGAGAACCTCAATGAAAAACAAAAAAAGATTTATGACAAGAGGCCGTATTGCAATACTGATACTGCTGGCAACTTTGTTGCTGACAAGCCCGGCCATAGCCCATACCCATTGGCACAAAGGAACAGTCACCAAAGCCCCATGGCAGAAACAATATCGCCATATCATGATCGACAATAAGCTCTACACCTTCATGCCTGACGCGACCTTGCACCTACGCATGAAAAACCGTCGTGGAGACTTCAACGAAAAAAAACTGCACTGGCTCCAGATTAGAGAGGGGCAAGAGCTTTTAATCAAAATTCAGGGACACCGAATTTACCAACTCATCATCCAGAAATAAACACTTCTCAAACCACCGGTCTCTCACTAGTATTGGAGCAGCAATCATGAACAGAAAAATTATTTTCCTGCTCATCAGCCTGATTTCAGTTTCATTTCTTTCATTGCGAATGCCCGCGGCAAACGCTGCCAGTAAAGCTGACTACTCCCTGATTCCGCCGTTTGTTTCCGCCGGGGTTCCCCCTCTAGTCATGCTGGTCATGGGTCGCAACCATAAACTCTATTACGAAGCCTACAACGACGCTTCGGATCTCAATGACGACGGCATTCTGGATGTCGGCTACAATCCAGATATTGATTATTACGGCTATTTTGACTCTTATAAAGTCTATACCTACAATAGCACCACCCAACGTTTTGAGCCTGTAGCCTTCACCAGTGACAAGAGGGTTCTGGCCGCCGGCCAGTGGAGCGGAGACTTCTTAAATTATCTGACCATGTCGAGAATGGATGCCCTGCGCAAGGTCCTGTATGGTGGCTATCGCAGTACCGACACCTCAACAACAACTGTTCTGCAACGAACTTACATACCTCAAGATGCTCACAGTTGGGGAAAAGAGTATGAAAGTATCGCCCGAGATGGTTTTGACATTAGAGATTATACACCTCTCAACCTGCCGGGTACGGGCTTAAGGCATCTTTTCGCCTCAACCACCCTATCCGACAATGGCGACCCGCTTTTGCGGGTTCTTCCCGACAATACTCATCGTATCTGGGAATGGGTAGCCAAAGAGCGACCGGTTTGTGACAATTCACTGGAATCTACTGGCGGCAATTATAACAGCTACCCAAGTGACCACAATGCCTATGAAGATTTGGTATTGAAGTTCGCCAACGCCTCTCACCTGCAGGGCTCGGGGGCACCAGTAAATGGACGAATCGATGGTTCCGGCAATCCTTATGGCAGTGACGATTACTATTTAACTATTTTTGAAGGAATTCTCAATATATCCAACCCCGGCACCTACACTTTTGCGGTTGACGGCGACGACGCCGTTGAAGTTATTATCGACGGCACGGTTGTCGCGGGCTGGTACGGCGGGCATGGCAGCTGTAACTGCACCACATACAATGGCACAATCACTCTCACTGCCGGCCCACACGATCTTGAATTCAGACACCAGGAAAGAACCGGTGGTGACAACTACTATCTCCGCTGGAACGGCCCGGACAGCAGCAACATATGGGAGATTGTCCCGGACTCCGCTTACAGCGGCCTCATTCAAACCACCTACGATGTCCAAACCCCAAACTCAACCATTACTGATTACAAGGTTAGAGTCCAGGTCGGAGTCTCCGGCTTACTGGAAAGCAACTGCAAACAATATCCCAACGGAGCTTTCAAACCAATCGGCCTTCTGCAACGCAACGGTGAATCAGAACGTATGATGTTCGGTTTAATAACCGGATCATACGCCAAGAACACATCCGGAGGCGTACTGCGTAAAAATATCAGTTCTTTTACGGATGAAATCGATCTTGGCACCGGCGAATTTACTGCCGTAAACGGCATCATCAAAACCATCAACAACTTCCGCACAGTCTGTTTTGATTACGGAAGTTATACATACAACTGCAATTGCGGCTGGATCACCACCCATCCCCTTGCTGAAGGCCAATGTCGGATGTGGGGTAACCCGGTCGCTGAAATGATGTATGAAGGGCTGCGTTATTTTTCCGGGAAAGCGGCACCGACAGCAGCTTTCACCTACAGCGGCACAACGGACGACTCGACTTTGGGTCTCCCTTTACCGACCTGGAACGACCCTTATGACCTGACAACCGGCTTTGATCACTGCGCCAAACCCTTCATGCTGGTCATAAGCGACATAAACCCCTCATACGATTCAGACCAACTGCCCGGTGTAGACAGTAATTTCGGCACTTTTACCGGAGATGTACCCGGACTCGATGTCAGTAATGAAGCGGATACAATAGCCAATGAAGAGGGCATTAGCGGCTCGTATTATATTGGTCAGGCGGGAAGTACCTACGACGGTTCACCAAGCCCGAAAACCGTTACCAGCTTAGGAGATATCCGGGGCCTGGCACCGGAAGAGCCGACCAAAGAGGGAAGTTACTACTCGGCCTCCATAGCCTATTATGGTCGAGCTACGGATGTCAATCCTGCTGACAACGATCAGAATATAATCACCTATTCAGTCGGACTTGCATCACCTCTACCTCGTATTGAAATACCAATTGGTGATCAGGTCATAACTCTGGTTCCTTTTGCCAAATCAGTCGGGGGTTGCCTTGGTGTCGTAGGTACCCAGGGTGTTTTTCAACCGACCAACACCATTGTCGATTTTTTTGTTGAAGAAATCACATCAAACTCAGGCACTTTTCGTATCAATTACGAAGACGTTGAACAGGGCGCCGACCACGACATGGACGCCATCGTCAAATATGAATACGTAGTCAATGCCGACAACACCGTAACCATCACCCTGACCTCCACCTATGCATCAGGCTGCATCATTCAACATTGCGGTTACGTCATCTCCGGTACCACAGCTGACGGCACCTACCTTGAAGTAAGAGATTTCGATACCGGCGTAGGTAGTGATCCTGACTATTTTCTTGACACACCTCCCGGACAGCTGCCCGGGGGTGGCTGGAATGATGGCGCCGACCTGCCACTGCAAACCTCCAGAACTTTTTCTGCCGGCACCAGTACTGGTGCTTCACTTTTAAATAACCCCCTCTGGTATGCCGCTAAATGGGGTGCTTTCGACGAAGCCGAAGGTGAAGAGAACAACCTTCCAGACGTAGACAATGAGTGGGACAAAGATCTTGACGGTGTCCCCGACACCTATTTCTATGTCACCAACCCTTTAAAACTTGAGGAACAGCTCAACAAATCCTTTGCCGACATTCTTCGCCGTACAGCTTCTGGAACTGCGGCATCGGTAATTTCCAGCTCTCGTTCCGGTGAGGGGGCCATCTACCAGGCTATCTTCTACCCGGAATTTAAAGGTGACGGAGGTAATACCGTCAACTGGGTTGGAAATGTAAACAGTTATTTTATCGATGCCTACGGCAATATGCGGGAAGACAGTAACGGCAATCGCACACTCGAAAATGACAATGATATGATCATCAAATTTGATGGCACCACGGTCTATAAATATGATGACAGCAATAATAACGGCCAGCTGGACAGCAGCGAACTGACCAACCCAACCGTAACCGATATTACCGGCATTAACTTTCTCTGGTCTGCCGGTGACTGGCTCAACACTATAAGCGATGCCAACATCCTGACTCAAAGAAGTTATACAGCCACTAACCAGCAACGTTTTATCTTCACTTTTTTGGATCTTGATGGCGATATGGTTGCAGATGACACGACCATTGACAACAGTGGTGAACTTTTAAGTTTCATCCCTTCCCAAAGTGCTCTTTATCCCTATATTCATGCCATCCCCGCTCCCTTTGAAGCGGTCGACAGTCCCTCTTTCCTGGCTGGCATCATAGAGCATGGAGTAGTTCTTGACGCCACTGCCTACAACTACTTTGCCGACGTCCAGGCCAGCCGGGTGATAAGTTTTATCCGGGGGCAGGACCAGGGAGAAGACAGCAGCCACAGCTACACAATCCCGGCCATGCGCAGTCGAACAGTTAACTATCCGATCTCAAGCACTGACACCACCTTAGACACATGGCGCCTGGGAGATATTGTTTTCTCCACCCCGACGGTTGTCGGCCGGCCGGCCGAACGTTTCGATCTGCTCTACTCTGATGAAAGTTATGCCGAACTCAGACTACGCTACCAGAACCGTCGTCAAATGCTATATGTCGGCGGCAACGACGGTATGCTGCATGCCTTTAACGGTGGCTTTTTTGACTCTGATAACAATAAATTCTGGCTTGACTATGATTTAGCCACCAGTACCTTTAACGACAGTACAGGCATATCCTTAGGCGCCGAGATGTGGGCCTATGTCCCCTACAATCTGCTCTCCCATTTAAGCTGGCTGACGGAAAGCGACTACAACGCCGACTACCATGTCGCCTATGTCGACCTTAAACCGAGAATTTTTGATGCCAAGATATTTGCTGCCGACATTGACCATCCTCAGGGCTGGGGCACGGTTATGGCGGTCGGTATGCGTTTTGGCGGCGGTCTTATTGCGGCTGATACCGACCGGGACAACTCTGCAGCCAATGAACCAAGCTTTACTTCAGCCTACATTATAATGGATATCACCAACCCCGAGATTGCCCCTCAGGTGTTGGCGGAGATAACCCTTCCAGACCTCGGCTACACTACCTGTTATCCCGGGGTTATCCCTATGAAGGATACCGATACTGCGTCTGATAATAACGACTGGTATCTGGTTTTTGGTTCCGGACCGGCTCCGGCCGTCGGCCATTCAGCAGCCAACACCCTGGCAGAAGCAATCAGCACTCAGACTGGGAAAATCTATGTCCTGGATCTGAAATGGCTGGTCGAACATAGTGAAATCAAAATGCTTAACTCCTCTGGAGTTGCAACTGCTGGCATACAGACCTTCGCTGACCTCGACAGTAACTCATTTATTTCCGACCCGGTAACTATCGATTACGACCTCGATTACAAAGCCGACTCTCTTTACTTCGGTACGGTTGCTGGAGATTTTACCAATGGCTGGAGCGGAAAACTGCGGCGCATAATAGTTGAAAACGATGACGATCCAACTCACTGGACGGGCGATTCTGTACTAATTGATCTTGGCAGCGTACACAATGGCCAACCAATTGTCGCAGCTCCCGCTGTAGCGGTTGACAATGAACTTAACCGGTGGATATTTTTCGGCACCGGCCGTTTCTACAATCGCCTTGATGTCACTAATACAACAACTGCTTATGACCAGCAATCATTTTACGGTATCAAGGAAGACCGAACTTACAATTCCACAACCAACCAATACACCTGGCACTGGAGTACGATTGATCCGGCTGACCTGCTGGATGTTTCCGGAGTCGGGGTTATCGCCGGCGGAGCCACGGTTTTCGATACCAACTCAATCGTTACAGCCACGGACTTCAAGGAGTTAAATAGTGCCGTTGAAGGTAAAGACGGATGGCTGCTTGATTTTGTTGAACCTACGGAAAGAAACCTGGGACAGGCAGCTTTACTGGGAGACATCCTCACTTTCACTACCTACGACCCTTCAGATGACCCTTGTACAATTGAAGGGTACAGCTCCCTCTATGCACTCTATTATAAAACTGGAAGCGCTTATAAAGAATCGGTCATCGGTACAAAACCAATCACCGGTGAAGTTAAAAAGATTGCACCTCTCGGTTTAGGGCTCACAATCACACCTAACATCCATACCGGTAAAGCTGAAGGTTCCAAAGCTTTTGTGCAAACCAGTACCGGAGCTATTATAGGAATCAAGGAAACAAATCCGGGGATTACCAAAAGTGGTGGGGTCTATTGGATGGAAAGAATGGAAGAGTAAAAAAGAGTGAATAGCTTGAACAATATTTTTTCAAAAGTTCAGTTTCTATGAACCCTAAAATATTTTTTGCGGTTTTTACCACCGTCTTCCTGGCTGAACTCGGCGACAAAACCCAGCTCGCCACAATGCTTTTTGCCACCGACCGAGAAAATAGCAAACTAACAATTTTTCTGGCGGCCTCCCTGGCCCTGATCGCGGCTACCGCGATCGGGGTTCTGGCCGGTCACCTGCTCTCACAATTTATCAGTGAAAAAACCCTGCGAATTACTGCGGGAGTTGGTTTCTTACTGATCGGCGGCTTTTTATTGGTTAAAGCTCTGGGATGATTTTATTTTACATCAATTTTTTAAGATTTCATCGACTGCATACTGGGCTGCGAGCAGGCCGAAGACCCCAGGCATAAAGATGGCGCTGGGCTGAATGCGCCGGCGCCGGCCGCGTTGAAAAAACTCTTCCCTCTCCTTCTCTTCATAGGATTCAGGATCACACGATTCAGCGACAATCGGTTCCGGCGAGTAGACAACTGTAACCTCTCCTTTTTTGACCCCTTCCCGACGTAGCTGTTTACGCATTACCCGAGCCAGAGGGCAACCACTGGTCATCATCACATCCCCTATTTCAACCTTGCCTGGCTGGCTTCGCCCGGCAGCCCCCATGGCTGAAATAAAGTTAATATCACGATTCAAACAATTTCTGATAAGATCAAGTTTCGGAGCTGCGCCATCGATCGCATCAATCAGAAAATCGAAGTTTTTTCCATCTAAAAGCTCGGCTGCGGTATCGTGGTGGTAAAAGGTCTGCCGGCAGATAAGTTTTATCTCAGGATTAATATCACAAAGCCGGGCCGCTGCCACTTCGACCTTAGCTTTGCCGGTAGTCGAATGCAGGGCTAAAAGCTGACGGTTGATATTGGTTTCACCAACCAGATCAAAATCGATCAGGGTGAGACCGCCGACGGCGGTTCGAGCCAGGGCCTCTGCGGCAAATGAACCAACCGCACCAAGGCCGACAATTGCGACATGGGCATCTGCAAGACGCTTTAGACCAGCTTCACCAAAGAGCAGTTCAAGCCGGGAAAAGGCCGCTGAGGAGAAATTCGAAGTCACTACTAAACTCTTTCCGCTAAATTCTTTCCGGCAAATTGAAAAGACGAAAGGCATTAGCTGTTGTCAAAGCCGCCGTTTCTGCAAGACCCCATCCACGTAAGTCGGCTAAAGACTGGGACACGGCCAAAACATCTTGAGGCTCCGACTCTCCCTTAGCGACCGAATGAGAGCCGATATAGGGAGCATCGGTCTCCAGCAGGATACGTTCGACCGGCACCATTAAAGCTGTTTCCCGAACCTTTCGGGCCTGGGGACGGGTCAATCCTCCGCCAAAACCGATGTAATGGCCCAGAGAAAGAAATTTTTCAGCCAACTGCGGGCCTCCACCATAGGCGTGCAGGACCCCGAAAACTCCGGGGAATTCCCTCAAAATGAGTAAGAGAGGTTCAAAAGCTCGACGACAGTGAATAATGACAGGTAGCGACATTATGGCTGCCAGTTCGAGCTGACCCCTTAAAACTTCAGCCTGCTGCGCAGCCGAATAGTCGTTAAGAGCATAATCAAGCCCGATTTCTCCGATGGCGGCCGGGGCCCGCAAGCGGGCGAGTTGGCGGAAAGGTTCCGGGGAAAAATTGGTCGCCGGAGTCAGCCAGGCCGGATGAAGGCCGATAGCGGCATGGATTAAGGGGTTAGCGGAAGCCAAACGGCAAGCGGTTCGACTTGAAATAAGATCATAACCGGGAACCATAAAGTTCTCAACCCCAAAACTTAAGGCACGCTGAAGCACACCATCAAGATCTTGAGCTAAGGGGGAATCGGTCAAATGGCAGTGGGTATCGAAAAGTTTCATACTAAAGTCACTGGATTCCGGCCTTCGCCTAAATGACGATTTAGGCGGAATCCCGGCTTAATGCGATGGCATCAAAACACAACTAAAAAGGGGCACCAAAATAGTGCCCCTTTTTAGTTTATAAACTAACCACTATGCAAGAGCTATTTCTTATTCGTCAACTCATACAGGGCCCGCATCTTTTTAGCCTCAGACTGAATTTTTCCAAGATCCTTGGTCATCATCGCCCAGCCATACCAGTAGGCATAGTCGGGATTGACATGAAACTGACCCTGGTAGGTCCGCATCCGATGCTTCATATACATCTCAAAAAGAGTCTGTTCTATAGACTCGGTTCCAGCCGGCAGATCCTTATAGCTGTCTCCAGAGGCAGCACTATAGTCCGTTCTCAAGAAATAGAGGAAATCTGGATAAGCAAAGGTCTGCACACCACGTTTCTTCAGAATACCATCTTTGTAAAGATCGGCGACGATCTCAATGCCCTGGGCCAGAAGGCGATCGGCCTTCTGCAGCATCGCATCGCCCATCTCAAGCTGGGCCTTGCCATAGCTCTCGGCATGACATTGGCTGCAGGTTTTAATCATTTTATCACGTTCTGTCTGCCAGGCCTCCTGGGTCGCCCGAACCATATCGACTGAAGTTACCAAAGCCAGACGATCGGTCGGTTTTCCGGTATTGGGGTCCAAAACCCCTAAAGCTTTGAGAATGGTAACTCGGTCAGCGGCCCACTGTTTATCTTCGGGTAAAGGCAGACGTACACCAAGAAAACCCCAGGCCGTACGATTTTCATGTGTACCATTGGGAAGATGGCAGAACTGACAGGTCGGAGCCGGAGCACCTTCGGGCAGATTGCCGTCTTGTTTAGCCCGCCAGCGACTACCGTGCTTGGAACTGCTCCACATCTCCCATTGAGGGTGATCGTAACCCATATGACACTGTTGACATGCCTTAGGATCTAAAGCTTCCTTTTTCGAAAAACTATGCCGGGTATGACACTCATCACAAGAGTTATTCTGATAACGATAGCCTTTGGCAATCTGCTCTTTCTTCTGGGCTTCAGTTTTGATGCCCATATTGTGACAACCGCCACAGCCTCGACCACCTTCCATCAATTCATCGGGCTCAACATGAGTAATCGGCAAAGCGTTCAAAGAGGTCCAGCCAAAATTATGTTTACCCTTGGCAAATGATTCAAATTGCTCCTCATGACACTCTTTACAAACATGCTCATCCGGCAACAAAGCCAAATTGGAATTTTTGGAGTTTGTATGTTTTTCGCCGTGACAGTCAGCACAGCCAACATCCTCACCGGCATGCTTACTCACTTTCCAATCCGCTACCTGGCCGGGTGTGTGTCGCTGATGACACTTAATGCATTTAGCGGAATCGGCCATCACAGGCGTCACGCCGAAACCTACCACCAGAAAACACAGGACTATCAGAAAAAGCCCTCTTTGCCGCAATTTTCTCATCATTTTTTCTCCTTAACCCAATAAAAATATAAAAGAACCATTGGTCATAATTGACCGATGATTAGACAAACTACATTATTAACATACAACATTAACGAGCTCTCATGCAAATATTTTTATGTTAAAATTCAGTTAATTTTCCAAACAAATAAATGGTTGTAGTTTTTCAAATCTCAAGGTATAGTGGAGTAGTTATACTAATTCCTAATATAGAATATCAGCGGTCTATTTTTTTAAACCCTCTTGAATAAAAGATGATTTGATTATGACCAAACTAACCCGCCCGTCCAACCCGACCGAGATCCATTTCCACAAAAGATCTCCCCTCTTAATCTCGCTACTGATCCTCTGCCTGTTAATTTCCATTCCGGTATCTGGCCGGGCTGAAGAGGGGACCGGCTACCGTATTGGTTCCGGCGACATCCTTGAAATTTCGGTCTGGAAAGAGGATAGTTTAAGTCGCGAGGTTATCGTCCCACCAGATCTCACCATCGCCTTTCCTCTTATTGGTGACATCGAGGTTAAGGAGATGACGGTCAGTGATCTGCGTGCCGAAGTCACCAAAAGACTGAAAGATTTTATTCCTGAAGCAACAGTCACTGTAATGTTGCGCCAGATAAATAGTCTACGCGCCTACGTCATCGGCAAAGTCAACAAACCAGGCCAATTCCCCGTCGATCTAGATACCACAGTCATGCAACTTCTGGCTATGGCTGGCGGCCTCAACCCTTTTGCTGCGGCTGGAAAGATCTATATCCTACGCCATCAAAACGGAACACTGATCAAAATTCCTTTTGATTACCGTGAAGTTGAAAAGGGAAAAAATCTGACTCAGAACGTTATAATAAGACGCGGTGATGTCGTCATTGCACCCTAATGCGGAAGCACTCCCCGAACCCAGCCGAGCTCTATCGGCCCGCAAATAAGTGCTCTTATCAGGACATTTTCTTGTTTTTTTGAACAGAAAGTAACCTGTAAGGCACTAAAAGAAGATAATTAGAGTAAATCGACTACTTATTTAAAAAAGCCGGCTGCGCAGCTTAAGACCATGAATATAAAAAAGAAATGCCTCTCATACATCGTACTAATATTGACTTTAGGGCTATCCCCCTTCACGGCGATGGCCGATGGTGATTTTACTTTCAACCCCTCTCTCCAATTTCGAGGGGAGTATGATGACAATATCAATTTTGACAATTATAATGAAAAGAGTGATTGGCTCG
>JANTGZ010000008.1 GCA_024762675.1 Thermodesulfobacteriota bacterium
GATAATCTCGGCCTCTTTCTCATGAAATTTAGCATTCAAAACTTCATGCTTGATACCTTTGCGCTTGAGAACCCTGCCTAAATGTTCCGAGTCTTCAATAGAAATCGTTCCAACCAGGGCCGGCTGTCCCGCCTCATGACAGGCAACGATCTCTTCAACGACGGCATTATATTTTTCCTTTCCGGTCTTGAAGATCACATCAGGATTATCTTGCCTTATCATCGGCATGTTAGTGGGCACGACAACCACGGCAAGACCATAGGTCTGGGAAAATTCAACGGCCTCGGTATCGGCGGTCCCGGTCATCCCGGCCAATTTTTCATACATGCGAAAATAGTTCTGAAAGGTAACACCCGCCAGAGTCTGATTCTCACGCTCGATCTTGACCCCCTCCTTGGCTTCAAGAGCCTGATGCAGGCCATCGCTATAACGACGCCCGTCCATCAAACGCCCGGTAAACTCATCGACAATAACGACTTTGTCATCCTTGACCACATAATCAACATCCCGCTTGAAAAGCACATGTGCCTTTAAGGCCTGATTGACATGATGCAAGGTTTCTATCTGGGCCGGTTCATAGATATTATTGACCTTGAGCAGTGCTTCAACTTGTGCGACACCGGCCTCCGTCAAGGTCGCTGAGCGACTCTTCTCATCAAGTTCATAATCGGTCGCTTCGGCCTGGGCCTGATTACGCTGTATCAATTTACGCATCGCCTTATCAATAACATAGTACTTTTCGGTACTGTCATCGGTAGGCCCGGAGATAATCAGCGGGGTTCGCGCCTCATCAATAAGAATACTGTCGACCTCATCGACAATCGCGTAATAGAGCGGTCTCTGCGCATAATCTTCAAGAGAAAACTTCATATTATCGCGCAGATAGTCGAAACCGAACTCATTATTAGTACCATAGGTAATGTCAGCGCCATAAGCAGTCTGGCGCTGCTGATCATCGAGCTCATGCAAAATAGCCCCAACCGAAAGCCCCAGGAATTCATAAATCGTTCCCATCCAGGCGGCATCACGACGTGCCAGATAATCATTTACAGTTACAACATGTACCCCTTTACCAGCCAAAGCATTCAGGTAGACCGGCATGGTCGCAGCCAAGGTTTTCCCCTCCCCGGTTTTCATCTCGGCGATTTTTCCGTCATGAAGAACGATACCACCCATGATCTGAGAATCAAAATGCCGCATCCCCAAAGTCCGCACCGAGGCTTCACGGACCACAGCAAAGGCTTCAGGCAAGAGTTCATCGAGGGTTTCACCCTCTTTGAAGCGTTCCTTAAACTCCAGGGTTTTAGCCTGTAACTGACTATCCGAGAGAGTTTTAAGTCCCTCCTCTTCCCGATTCACCTGATCGACCAGGGCTTTCATAGCTTTTATTTCACGATCATTTTTGCTGCCAAATACTTTTTTCAGGATATTTACCATTAAGCCACAACCTCTTTAAAAAAACAAAAAGCCCCCGCAAAATTACGCCAGACGGCGTTTCACGAGGACCATTATTTCCATGCCTGACGGCCTTTAAAAAAAATTTAAGGTTATTAAATATGTCTCAATCCAACAGATAGTCAACCGGATTTACCGCTTTACCGTTTAACACAACCTCGTAATGAAGGTGGGGACCTGTACTGCGCCCAGTGTTGCCGAGAAGCCCCAGCTCCTGACCACGAATCACCGAATCTCCATTTTGGACATCTATCTTTGAAAGATGTCCATACTTGGTCACCTTGCCCAAACCGTGATCGACGATCACCATTTTCCCATAGCCGCCTTTATAGCCGGCAAAAACAACTTGGCCATCGGCAGATACCACGACCGGGGTACCAGCCCGATTGACAATATCAATTCCTTTATGGAGTTCACGACGACCAGTAAAAGGGGATACTCGATAGCCGAAACGAGAGCTGATCCAACCACGCACCGGCCACACCGACGGAGTGAAATTAAGTAACGTCTGCTGTTCTTTAAGGTGAGTGCTCAAATGCCCAAGTTCGCCCTCTTCACAGGCGATATCAAGCTCTAAACGTTGCAATTCCCGATGCATACGAGACAGTTGCTGTTTACGTTCGGCATCGATACTGGAAACTGTCAATTCGGCAGCCAGGGGATCAGGCCCACCGACACTCCGGGTCTCCACCTGCCCCGGCATAATCGCCAGGTTGGCCATGACCTTAACCCGGGCATTACTCTCTTTCAACTTTGTAAACTGATCGGAGATATCAGTCATACGCTGCGAAAAAAAATTTATCTGCTTCTCAAGTTCACGATTCTTCTTTGCCAGGCGACTGTAATCATTGATATTATTTAAATTAACCAGGTATAGAGCGATGGCTACCAGAGCCCCCAGGAAAAGGGCACAAAGCCCAGGGGCAATCATCCACAGGGCTCTTCTTGCCTCTTTTACCGGCATGGTCAATTTACGATGCACGCCACTTCCGGTTCTAAAAAGCACCAGCGTATACCGATCTTTAGACTTCATCAAGATAATCCATCCTCAAGTTTTCCGACTTCATAAAAAAATCCATCAATCAAGTTTTTCTAAATCAATGATTGGCTTCATGCTGTTTATTCTTATAGTTATAACAGCCCCTTTAAATCGGGCTATCCTAAATAGCAAAATGTTGCCCGATTGTCAATATTTTAGCTTTTCCTCGTAATCTTGTCAAACCTGATTGTATATGTTAAACAAGATGAATTAGAGATGTAAACCACCAACAACTGATGGCTAAGTTAAAATTACGCCATCCCGAGACTTCTTTCAGGAAAACGTCCATGATCAGCGTTGCTATCAATCAGGAACAAACTGAAGCCCGGCTCTCGATAAGCCCCGACCCGGAAAACCCGAGTACAGTTACAACTGAGCAACTGATTGCGGCCCTCAAAGCAAATAACGTCGTCACGGGAATCAGCAAAAAGAACCTGGTTGCCATCCGCGATAAATTCAATCATCAACCTACCAAGACTCTCAGCACTATTATAGCCCGTGCTCTGCCTAAAAAACCGGTATCCCAACACCGCTATATATTTAATTTTACCACCAACAAAAATATCGGCCGACTCCAGGGCGCTGACCAGATTGACTATAAGAATAAAGGGGTGATCAAATCATTCAAGCCGGGAGAAACTCTACTTGAGATCAAACTTGGCCATGAAGGCACTCCCGGCCGGCTTATAGACGGCACCATTGTAAAAAATGAGCCGCTAAAACCTTTGGTCAACTACAAAACCGGTCTCGGCGTCACCCTTGCACAGGATGGCACCGAGCTCCTCTACAAAGCAACTGCCACCGGGCAACCGCTGCTGATTGACGACACCTTAAGTATCTCGGAAACTTTTCATCTGGATGGTGATGTCGATCTTGAAACCGGCCATATCAAGTTTGAGGGTCCCGTAGAGATCAGCGGCAACCTACTGGCCGAGTTTCACATCGCCTCTAATTCTGATATCTTTATCGGCAATACCGTCAGTGGCTCGATCCAGACCAAAGGCAACCTAACTTCAAACGGTGGGATCATTGGCAGCGAAACTGAAAAAATTGCGATTGGGGGTGACCTTAATTGTGAATACATTTCGGCCGTCAGCCGGCTCCAGACCGGCGGAGCTGTCACCGTGGCAAAGCACATTATCAACAGCCATGTCATCTCCGGAAAAACCGTCAGTTGCCAGGAGATGATTACCGGTGACAGCAAGATTATCGCTTTTTATGGAGTAACTTGCGGAGAACTGGGCAGCGACCAGGGAAGTCGAACCACGATCGAGATAGGCGGTGCCCTCAATTTGAAGGAGAAAATCAAAAAAATTGATGAATACCTGGAACCTCTTATCACTCAATCGATCGCCATGGTGGACGAACTTGGCCTGCAGGTCTTGATGAAAAAGGACACCTCTTCCCTCCCTGAAGAGAAACGGCCCGAAGCGGAAAAGACACTCCAAAGATATCTTGAAACAGAGGAACAAGTCGCCCGCTTAAAGGAGAAGAAGAGTGCGCTTGAAGAAAAAGTGGAAGCCGGACTCAAAGCCAGGCTCACCGTCAAGCAGTGTACCTATCCCGGAACCACAATCAAGATCGGCCTCGAAACCTATGTTGTAGAACGAAGCATCAGTGGACCGGTCGATTTTTTTCTCGATAAAACAAGCAAGACTATCACCTTTGAACGATTGTCATAAACCTGGCCAGACGATACCGAAAGCAAACTGGCTGCAAGGTTCAAGGTTCATCACAAGGTAAAGATGAAGGCCCTCCATTTACGCTTTACTCACTCCCCCTCCTGTGTTAAAAAGCCACCATGCAAAGCATCGGAATAATCACCAAACACAAAAATCAGCGGGCGCTTAAAACCGGGATCAAGCTAAGTGAGTGGCTTATTGAACGTGGACTTTGCGTACTTTGTGAAGAGGAGCTGGCGACTCCGTTAAAACTCGAAAGTCTCACAAAGGCGGAGCTCTCTGAACAAGCCGACTTGATTGTTGTCCTGGGTGGGGACGGCACCATGCTCAGCCTCGCCCGCCACATAAAACGCAGCGATCTGCCGGTTCTCGGAGTCAACCTGGGAGGGCTGGGTTTTTTGACGGCCATCACCCTGGATGAACTTTTCAAAGTCATCGTGGAGGTCCTGTCCGGTAATTTTTCCTTAAGCCCCCGCATGATCCTCAGAATAACTCTCTACCGCCAGGATAAACCTGCCTCAAACCATTACGTACTCAATGACGTCGTCATCAATAAAGGGGCGATGGCTCGTATAATAGATCTGAAAACGGTTATCGACGACAAGCTCGTCAACACCTTCAAAGCTGACGGCTTGATCTTTTCGACCCCGACCGGTTCCACTGGCTACTCTCTATCAGCTGGAGGCCCGATCGTCTACCCTACCTTAAACAGCATTACGATCGCCCCGATATGCCCTCATACACTCACCAATCGACCCCTAATTGTGCCCCCCGAGGTCACGATTGAAACAACCCTGACCTCAACTGACAGCGATGATGTTTTCTTAACCCTTGATGGTCAGGTCGGTTTTTCAATGCAACCTCTCGATAAAGTCACTATCACAAGAGCAAATTACAACATCAGCCTCATCGCCTCACCGAGCAAGACCTATTTTGAAGTTCTACGCAACAAACTCAAATGGGGCGAACGCTACCATAACCTGAACATCTAGTCCGACATAGCCGAAACTAAACAAGTCCTCAATTTAGACGTCAGAATCAATTTTCCGATACCCTATGCTTAAACACCTGACCATCAGTAATTTTAAACTGATAGATCACATCGAATGCGATTTCAATGCCGGCTTAACTGTTCTGACCGGCGAAACCGGGGCCGGGAAATCGATTATCTTGAGTGCCCTGATTACCCTTCTGGAGGGCAAGCCGGGCTCTGACATTTTCCACGACGTAAATCAGCCGGTAATTATCAGCGCCATCTTCTCTATACCGCAAAATCCGGCTTTCAATTCACAGCTTAACGATCTCGGCTTTGCCAGCGACCATGATGAAATCATCCTGCGCCGCCACATCAGCCGCAAAAGCCACGGCGGTATTAATAACCGCATCTACTTAAACGACCAGCCGACAACCGGCAACACGGTCACCTCTCTGGCCGCCCATCTGATTGAATTTGTCGACCAACACCAACAGCAAAGCTTACGCAACCCCCGAGAGCCCCTGCGCCTGCTGGACGTTTATGGCAGCCTGCTACCTTTAAAAAATGAGTACTGTAATCTTTTTCGCGAATACCAAGAGCACGAACGCAGGCTTGAGCAGTGGCAACAGAAACTAAGCGAGGCAGCCCGGCAAATAGATTATTACACTCATCAATTCACAGAGCTTAACGACGCCCGCCTTGATCCCCAGGAAGAAAACGAACTCCTGGCCCTGCGCCGGCAATACCAGCAGATCGGCAAACTTCAAGAGCTGACCCGAGAAGCCGAAGAGATCAGTTACTCGAATGACAGCTCCATAATTGACAACTGTTATCGTCTGCTTGAAATTTTCGCAGAACTGTCAAGCCGGGATGCCGAAGCACCCCGGGCGGAAGAGACCTTAACCGGGATCATTGACGGCCTCCAGGAGATCTGCAAAGAAAACCGCAACTACACGGCTCGCCTGGAGATCGACGAACAGACTATCGAAGAGACCGAAGAGCGACTGGCCGTTCTGGAACGCCTCAAACGAAAATTCGCTACCGATATAGATGGCCTGATTGAGTTGCATAAAGAACTTGAAGAGAGGGTCAAAGGCTGGGAGAATCGCGATAGTGAAAAAGATAACCTGACCCTTGAACTTGCGAAAAAAAGAGAGAAGATGTTGAATGCGGCCGAAAAACTTGGCCGGGCCCGCCTGGAACAGGGAGAGATTCTGGCCCAAACCGTAACCGAACACCTGCACGATCTCAACTTGGACAAAGCCCGTTTTCTCATAGAGAGTGAAGATGTCCCCTGCTCGGCCACCGGCAAGGATCACATCACCTTTCGCTTTAGTGCAAACCCCGGTGAAGCGCCGGCCCCAATTGGAAACATCGCCTCCGGTGGGGAACTCTCCCGACTTTTACTGGCTCTAAAAACCGCGCTAGCCCATCGTTATCAGCTGCCGACTATGATCTTTGACGAAGTCGACACCGGTCTTGGCGGAGGCACGGCTGCCGCTGTAGGCCGCAAAATCGCCGACATCGCAAAAAACTGCCAGGTTCTTACCGTAACCCATCTACCACAGGTTGCGGCTTATGCTGACCAGCACTTTATCATTGATAAAATAAGTTGCCCGGATAAAGAGCAAACCAAGATCCAACTTATCAAAATTGCCCCGGAAAAAGAGCAGGACAGAATCCGTGAACTGGCGCGCATGGGCAGTGGCGAAGAGATCACTAAAGAGGCCGAAGAGCACGCCAGGGCCTTACGCAAAGAAGCCGGAAAATAGTTTCACAAAAAAACTATTTTTTAGACTGAGCGCGACAGCCACTTATTAATCGGACATTGAAAAAGGATAAGATCAGATGATTCGCCGAGCCACCATACAAGATGTCAAGACCATCCATAATGCTCTCGAACACTACGCTAAAGAGGGCCTGCTGTTGCCCCGTTCCCTTAGTGACCTATATGATAACCTTAGAGATTTTATCCTCTACCAGAAAAAAGGAGAAGTTTTCGGCGTCAGCGCCCTGCATGTCTGTTGGGAGAATTTGGGGGAGATTCGCTCACTCGCCGTCCTGCCGCCCCATACAAAACAGGGAATCGGTCGGCAACTGGTCAACGACTGCGAAAAGGACGCCGCCGAACTGGGTTTGAAAAAGGTCTTCACCCTGACCTATCAGGAGAGTTTTTTTACCGGCCTCGGCTATCAAACTATCGACAAAAGCCAACTCCCTCATAAAGTCTGGGGAGACTGTCTGAAATGTGTCAAATTTCCAGATTGTGATGAGATCGCCATGATCAAAACACTCTAAATCCCGCAACCCAAATAGGCTTTATCGGCCCGCACCCAAGGGCACTTCCAAGGTCGCAAATTAGTGCTCTTATCAGAACACTAAAGGCCGTCTTCTTCCCCAACCACCCGATTACGCCCGGCATTCTTAGCTCGATAGAGAGCTTTATCAACCCTTTCAACATAATCTTCCAGGGTATCATCCTCCTTAAGGCTCCCCACCCCGAGACTGATGGTCACCGAAAAAGGTTTTCCTTTATAGGTAAAACGGCTGACTTCAACCTTTTGCCGAATACGTTCCGCCACATCCAGAGCGTTCCGATAAGGGGTATGCGGTAAAATCAGGGCGAATTCCTCACCACCATAACGAGCCAGAACATCGATCTCGCGGATCTCTTTCTTCATCACATCACTTAAAATCCGCAAAACCCCATCCCCGGTTCGATGGCCATAGGTGTCATTAACCTGTTTGAAATGATCAATATCAATAATCACTAAAGCCGTCGGCCGACCATAGCGCTGGTATCCCATCATCTCCAGCTTGAGCTTTTCGTCGTAAGCTCGCCGGTTATAGGTTCGAGTCAGGGGATCAATAATAATCTCCTGTTTAACCTTTTCCATCTGCTTTTTAAGCGTTTCAACCTTTTTGTTGGCATCATCGACCTGCTCCCGCGCCTGCTGCACATCCTCTACCATTTGCCGGGTTCGAGCCTGCAAGCCTTTAGTCTGCTGCAGCAGCAACTCACGAATCTCTTGTACCTCATGCAGGCTTTGCGCTCGCTGCAAGCGCTCAACACACTCGTCCAGGCCACTGTCAAAATCACCACTGCTGAGCAATAGACCGGAGATCGAGTCCGCCAGAATGGAGATAATCTTCTTCAGTTCATCGCGCTCCCGTCCGGTCTCATCATCGATGAGACTATTGAGCGAAAAGAGACGTTTAAACTTGCTGACATAGCTGCTCATGGCAGCCGGGGTGGAGACCTCTTTGAGTTCTTCCCGACATTGCAAAAAGAGTTCCCGACTACTTTTTTCATGAAGCGAGAGACCTTCAATCTGATGCAGCGCCATACCTACCAACGATTTAAACTCGTCAATCAAGCTGCGCAGATCAGTTTCAACACCAGACTGTGCTAAAAGATCATCCTTCAACCGCTGCATGGTCGCCTTAAGAAGATCAACATCAACCGGCTTCTCCTTGACAAGCAGATCTTTAACCTGCTTGTGAATACGCTTTATCTGACTCGCATTAGCAGCACCTTGCAAGGACTCAAGCAGTGACCCTAAGGCCTTGCTCGCTCCCTGATCACTCAACTGTGACCCCTGCATGGCCTTTAACAAAAAAACCGAAAGTGCCTTATACTCTTTGATCATATCGATATTCATCGGCGTAGTCCGTTTCCACCTTGAGGAGCGTCAGCTTCCAAATTGTTTTTTTTATGGAACTTCGAAGCCCTAAAATCCTATTCCTGTCTCAGAGGGAGAACAACCTTGAAGCAGCTCCCTTTATCTATCTCACTACTAAAACTAATCACACCTTGATGCTGAGTAACTATTGTTTGGGCCGTAAACAGACCAAGCCCGGTCGCCCCGCCCTCGATTTTAACTTCTTTGGTCGAAAAGAAGGGATCAAATAGATATTTTTGGCAATCCGAACTGATACCGGCACCATTATCACTAACCGAGAAATAAACTTGCTTTTCACTCTCCCGACCGGTGGTCACCACTATCCGGCCGTCATAACCTTCTGCAGATTCAAGCCGACCTTTACGCTCTCGAATCGCCTGCGCGGCATTAAGCATCAAATTCAACAAGACCTGCTGAATCTGCCCTTTTTCCATCCGCACCGAGGCCAAACCTTCCTGAAAATCCCTGACCACACTAACCTGCTCTCTTTCCAATTCATAACGGCTGAAGGAGAGAGCATCCTCAATCACCTGGTTCAAAGAGAGCGGAAACATCTCTTTGCTTTCCGGATGAGAAAAAACCATCAGATTACCGGCCATCAAGTTTAAAGCTTCAACCTGCTCTTTTAGACGGCTAAGCAGATTCTGTTCCTTCTCACGCCCTTCAGGGACCGCCTCAAAACGCATCTGCAAAAGCTGCACAACCCCATAGATAGCGGCCAAGTAGTTGTTCAGATCATGTGCAATCCCGGCAGCCATCTGACCGATACTGGCCATCTTTTCGGTTCTTATTACCTGATCCTCCATCATCACCAAAGGACTGGTGTCCTGGATATAGATCACCGCCTCACGGCTCTGGCTCTCGCCCTCATAAAAGATCGGATAGCAGAAAATATTGACATACTCACGCCCGGCCCGGCGGCTTTCAACTCTCATAAGGTTACGACTTTTACCATCCGTCATACATTCATGCACCACACAATCGGGACACGGACTTTTACGATCTCGAAAAACCTGATAGCAATACTTACCGACCAACTCTTTCGGTGAGGCTTTGTAGTAGGCCGCCTCAGCCCGGTTAATAGATTGAATAATAAAATTATCATCAACCAGATAGAGACCATCATCGAGAGCATCTAGAGTGCGCCGATACCGTGACCGGCTTTCGCTGATCTTGCGATTCTGCTTTTCCAGAACCCGGGAAAAATTTTCCAGTTGGCTACTTCGAGTGAGGAGCTCTTCGTACTGATCTTCCAAAAGCTTGTTTGTGCTATCCAGAACGCCGCTGTAACTGCCCATAAGTATTTCTGATATCTGCCGGTTTTCCTGGTTACCATCGACCTTATGATTTTCTATCAAAAAGACGAGTTTATCAAGATTATCCCGAACCGGCCAGACAACTTTCATCAGAAACCATAAGAGAGCAACGGCCAGAAAAATATGGAGAGCCAGGGATAGGGCGGAAGCTGAAACCGACCCCGGAAAAAGGAGCAACCCCAAGACCGCAACAACATTCAAAACGATCAGAAGTTTTATAAAAAATGTTACCCTGAGACGGGAGAAAAGATTAGAAAACAACCCGATTCCTCCCCTCTTTTTTGGCCTGATAGAGTTTTTTATCAGCCCGCTCGACCAGCACTCCCGGTTCTGCCATCGAAACATCGTAGGCTGCCACTCCAAGACAGATTGTCAGACATCCGTCAACCTGGCCGGCCAGCAAGGGCTGCTGCTGCTGACCGGGAATCTCAGCTTTCTCAATCTCTAACCGAAAGCGTTCAGCTACGCCGGTCGCATCCTCAATCCCGCCATGGCAGAGAACCGCAAACTCTTCGCCTCCATAACGTGCTACGATATCACTGTGCCGAGCGTTGTCCAACAAAATATTTGCAACCGTCAAGAGCACCTTGTCACCAGCTGGATGACCATGGGTATCATTATAGTGCTTAAAATTATCAATATCGATCATAATCAGAGAGAGGGCTCCGGAATAGCGTTGAATACGGTTGAACTCCTCCCGTAAACGCTGCTGAAAGTGACGGTGATTATAGAGACCGGTCAAACCATCGGTAATTACCAGTTTGCTTAAGATCTCCTCTTTCTCACGCAGTTCGGCGATCAAAACAGCTTGTTGAAAAGCCGCTTCCCGCAGAATTTCGGCAGCACTGCGGTCACCCTGTTCGGAGAGTATACTATTTAACTGCTCCTTCAAGACCCGAATCTCTTCACGTGCCTGAATCAGCTCTCTTTCTAATTGAGCCCGGCTCCGCTTGAATTTCTTTTCGGTCATCACCCAAGACCCTAGTACTCATACATTTTGCATGAGACGAATCCATCCCGCTCGGTTCAATAATGGACTCTATAAAAGGCTTTACCTGAACAGCCTATCTCTGCTATAGCCCCAAACCTCTTTTCATACTGTAAGGAAGACAAAAACTCAACACGTAAAAACGACCTAGCGAATAATTTATCAGAAACCCACCTTATGACCTCTAATAACACGTCAATAAGTAATCGAAAAAAAGTAACTCCTGAGCCGGTTATTATCTCTCGTTCAGGCCATCCGATCTCCCGTAAAAAAATCGCCCGCAATGCAATAAAGATCCTCTACCGACTCAAAAATAGTGGCTTTACCGCTTACCTTGCCGGCGGCGCCGTACGAGACCTGCTTTTGGGGCAAACACCCGTTGACTTCGACATTGTTACCGATGCCACCCCCAAACAGATTAAAAGGCTTTTCCGCAACTCGCGTATTATCGGCCGTCGATTCCGCCTGGTCCATATCTTTTTCCATGAGAACAACCGTTCAACCCCGCAAATTTTCGAGACTGCCACCTTTCGCCGACAGGTCACCTCAGAACATGACGACCTCGAACGCATCAAGGAACAGCCGGAACTGGCCAACAACCTCTTCGGTTCTCCGGACGAAGATGCTCTACGCCGAGATTTCACCATCAACGCCATCTTCTACAATATTGCCGATTTTTCCGTCATCGACCATGTCAACGGCCTGCAGGATCTTAAAGATGGCATCATTCGTATTATCGGCGACCCGGACAAACGTTTTGCCGAAGACCCGGTTCGGGTTCTACGAGCCCTTGAGTTTGCCTGTCGTCTCAAGTTTACGATTGAAGATAAGACCGGCAAAGGCCTTATGGCAGAAGCTCCCGGCCTGGCTACTGTACCAGCCAGTCGCTTACGCGAAGAATTAAAGGGACTCTATAGCAAAGGAGTAACCGCCGCCTTGATATCCCTTGGTGATCATTACCAGATAAACCACCATTGGCTGCCGGCCCCAATCGCCGATAATACGCGCAAAGCGATTCCCATTTTAAAGCAAATTGAAAAGTTTTTTCCACTTTCTGACAATGACAATGAACTCGAAAAATTGACGTTCACTGCATTGCTTCTGCCCGGCATTCTCAAAAATTATCCACTTGCCGATGGTATTCGCCTCAACGTGATCCAGGAAAAAGTTGAAGAAAATTTAAAGCCCTTAAGTCTGCGTTTCAGTCTGCCCCGTTTTCAACGACATGCCATCAAGAATATCTTTACCCTGCTCTACCGCCTGGGACGCGGCGACAAGCGCATCAATCAACTACTCAAAAGAGAAAATTTCTTCGCCGCCCTCTTCTTTTATGCTGTCATCACCCAAGAGGTAACGCCAAAACCTTCACACTTCTCTTTCTGGAGCCGGCAGAGCAACCGCTTAAACCGCAACAGCGAGGCCCGGGGGCTGGACTACGGCAGCCTTTTCAAAAAAACTGAAAGGAAAGAGATCGCCGGTCCAGACGAAAGCTTAACCAAGGAGCACAAATGATGCGGTCGCAGCTCAACCTCGGCCAGATCGACTATCTAAACTGCTGGCCTCTATATAACCAACTAAACGAAGCTCCAAACGACAACCGTTTCACCTTAAAATCCGGCCATCCGGCCCAACTCAACCGGAAACTCGAAAACGGAGAGATCGACATAAGTCCCTCATCCTCAATACTACTGGCCGTAAGCCCGAAAAATGATTATTTCGTGATGCCCGACATTGCCATCTCCTCACTAACAGAAGTCCGCAGTGTAATCCTCTTGAGCCGCAGATCCTTATCTAAACTCAACGGTTGCAACATCTCTTTGACCAGTCATTCATTAACCTCCATTTTTCTTTTAAAGATCATCCTCTTCCATTTTCAGGGGCTTAATCCGGAAAAAATCAACTTTACGACAGAAGAATTTACCCCACACCAAACCCCGGAGGCTGCCTTGATCATCGGTGATCAGGCTTTAGGGCTCTACCATAACCCGCCACCCGGTTTCCGAGTCTACGATTTAGGCCACCTTTGGTATAAGTTCACCGGCCTGCCTTTCGTCTACGCCCTCTGGATCGGACGTAAACCGACCATGAGGAAGAAAAGTCAGGCACTCATTGATCTCCACCGAAACCTGACTGAAATCATTGCAGTATTGCCCGAAAAGTTTGCCAAGCTGACCGAACCGGCTCTTTTAAAGATGGGAAAAGAGGCCGCAATCGGCCCCTCGCAACTACTCGCTTACTGGTGTCAGGCAATCTCCTATAAACTTGACAAACAGTCCCTTAAAGGGCTTGATCTGTTTTACCATATCGCCAAGGATCACGGCCTAATCGAGAAGGTTCCCGAACTTGATTTTTTTCCAAACCCGGCTTATCTGGACAAGTAACTTGATTTCAAAGCTTTTATAGGATACATAAAAAACATGAATGACAAACCAACATTTACACCTTTGACTAAAGCAACAGCCCAATTGCAAGAGCTCTTGACAACGGTTTGCAACAGCTGCGGTCCGACCCTGGAGGAAGCCGTAGAAAGCTGCTGCAGGGCCTTGAAACAGGGGAATAAGATCCTTTTTTTCGGCAACGGCGGCAGTGCCACCCAAGCCCAGCATCTGGCGGCTGAACTGATTAACCGTTTTCTGATTGACCGGCGACCAATGGCCGCTCTGGCCTTAACTTCCGACTCCGCCGTCACTACCGCAATCAGCAACGACTTCTCCTTTGCCGAACTTTTTGTCCGCCAACTTGAAGGGCTCGGCCGGGCCGGCGATATAGCTGTAGCATTAACCACAAGCGGGACTTCAAAAAATATTATTGCCGGTTTGAAACGAGCCCGAGAACTAAACATGACAACTATCGGCCTGCTCGGCCGTGATGGCGGCGACTGCCTTGAACTTTGCGATGTCGCGCTCCTGGTACCGGCTACCGACACAGCCCGCATCCAAGAGATCCACCTCCTTTTGGGGCACCTGCTCTGCGGCCTGATTGAGAAAGAGATGGCGGCCTAAAATGGATAATACAACACTTAATAAAAGAAAACTGAACACCTACCCTCTAGCATCACGCCCGAGCAAAGTCAGTATAAGCCATTTTGCCAGAGGGCTGACCGGGAAAGAGAGCGTTGCCGACCTGATTGACAAACTGCCGGGTTTTCTCGCTGCTAATGACCTGAGAAACGTTATCAACGCCATCATCTCAGCTCACCAAAAAAAGCGCCCTATCCTCCTCGGCATGGGAGCTCACGTCATCAAAGTTGGCCTGACACCGCTAATTCTACAATTGGTTGAAAAAGGGGTACTTAGTGGTATCGCATTAAATGGGGCCGGGATTATTCATGATTTTGAACTCGCATATGCCGGCCACACCTCAGAAGAGGTTGCCGACGGTATCACCGGCGGCAATTTCGGCATGGCCCAGGAAACCGGTGAACTTTTAAACCGGGCAATCTTGCTGGGAGATCGGGAGGGACTTGGCTTGGGCGCTGCCATCGGCCGAATGATATGGGAAGAAAAACTACCCCATCGCGAACTGAGCCTGCTCGGACAATGTTACCGGATGCAGATCCCGGTCACCGTCCATGTCGCCATCGGCACCGACATCATCCATATGCATGCAGCCGCTGACGGGGCCGCAATCGGCCGCACCAGCTTCAAGGATTTTGACCGATTCTGCACTCTGGTCGCACAACTTGAAGGTGGTGTCTACCTAAATCTCGGCTCAGCAGTGGTTCTACCAGAGGTTTTTCTTAAAGCAATTTCGCTGGCCCGCAACCTCGGCCACCAAGTAAAGGACCTGACCACCGTCAATATGGACTTTAACCGTCACTATCGATCTTTTGAAAATGTCGTCAAGCGCCCGACCCTCGGCAGCGGCCGGGGCTACCAGCTCATCGGCCACCATGAAATCATGTTTCCCCTGCTGGTTGCCGGGATTCTAGCCCGGCTGGAAAATGAGTGAAAGGAAAATAATAATGGATCTATCAACTTTCCGTATCGGTATCATCGGTAGTGGTAATATGGGCAAGGCTATTATCAAGGGATTGCAATTCTCCAGGCAGAGCCCGACCATAGCGGCCTGGGATGCACTTAGCGACAATCGCAAACTGCTCAAAGAGGAGTTTAGGGTCGCAGTTCCGCAAGATAACCGTGCGCTGGTTTTAAAGAGCGACATCATTATTCTAGCTGTCAAACCGCAAGTCATAGACCCGGTTATGGAAGAGATCGCAGACTCCCTTACAGAAGAAAAACTGCTCATCTCAATCGCAGCCGGAGTACCCTGCAAACGCTTTGAAAACACGTTAACAGCTCCGGTCCCAACGGTACGAATCATGCCCAACACCCCGGCCCTGATTAACCGGGGAATCTCGGCGATTGCGGCCGGCAACCATGCCCAAGATAAGCATCTTGAAATAACCCAAGCCATCTTCTCTTGCCTTGGAGAAACGGCCCTGGTTCCCGAAAGCGCAATGGATATGGTCACTGCGGTCTCTGGTAGTGGCCCGGCCTATGTTTTCCTGGTTATTGAAGCTATGCTGGATGCTGCCGTTGGCCTTGGTATGGCTCGGGATCTGGCTCGAAAACTGGTGATCGAAACCATTCTCGGTTCGACCGAACTACTTAAAGAGAGCGGCAAACATCCGATGGAGTTAAAGGATATGGTCACCTCCCCCGGCGGCACGACGATTGCCGGCCTCGCCGAGCTCGAGAAAAACGGCCTGCGCCATGCCTTTAATGAAGCGCTGAAAAGTGCCTGCCAACGTTCTCAGGATTTGGGCAATTAGAAGTTAAGAGTTCAATAATACAAACAAATTGAAAGACGATAAAACTCATGCATGATTTAATAACAAGTATTAATCGACTAAAAAAAGAGCGTCAGGCGATTATTCTGGCCCATAACTATGAGCCCCCGGAGATCCAGGACATTGCCGACATAACCGGCGACTCCCTGGGTTTGAGTGTCGATGCCGCCCGCCTTGACAATCCCGTAATCGTTTTTTGCGGGGTCCGCTTCATGGCTGAAAGTGCTGCTATCCTGGCGCCTGAAAAAAAAGTGATCCTGCCGCGTTTAGAGTGTGGTTGCGGCCTGGCTGATATGGCCGATGCCAAGGCCCTGCGAAAAATGCGTCAGGAGAAACCCGAGGCTGCGGTTGTCACCTACGTCAACTCTTCAGCCGATGTTAAGGCTGAAAGTGATATCTGCTGCACCTCAGGCAATGCCGTAAATGTCGTCAGATCAATTCCGGCTGAACAAGAGATCATCTTCGTTCCGGACCGCAATCTCGGGGCCTATGTCGTGGAGCAGACCGGCCGTCGGATAACTTTATGGGACGGCGCTTGCCCAATCCATGATGCAATCTTGGCAACAGATATATTAAAAGCCAAAAGAGCACACCCCGAAGCCCTCCTCATTGTCCACCCGGAATGCCGCCCCGAAGTCACCAAACTTGCCGACGGCGTTTGCAGTACCGGAGATATGTTCGACTTTGTCTTACAATCGAGCGCCAAAGAGTTCATCGTGGCAACCGAGGAAGGTATGCTCTACCCTTTAAGAAAAGCCCATCCTGAACGAATTTTTTACCCTGTCGCCCCAAATGCCATGATCTGCCCCGACATGAAAATGATCTCCCTTCAAGATATCCACAACGCCCTTAGCAACCAGAGACCTATCATCACGGTTGAAAAAGAGGTAGCTGACCGAGCCCGTCTGGCCCTCGAAAGAATGCTGGCTGTCCCCCGAAATTAAGATCACTTCACAAACAAAAAAAAGGCCATCTTCGGAAAATCTGAAGATGGCCTTTTTTTGTTTGCCAAAAGATCGATAACCAGGAGTAAACTCTCTTTAAAAAGTCATCTGGCCAACTGCCTTACCGTAGTCCTGACAAGATTTAATGATCTCGGGATCATTACTCAGCAACTTCCCTTCCAGGCCGTTAAAGGAACCCAAGTTAACCAGGTTCATCTTCAACACGTATTCCATAGTATCGGCCAAAATTTTGGGGGCATCTCCAGAGTGGGTGTATGAGCCGAAAGCCCCGGCAGCCTTGCCCTCAAGACCGGCTTTCTCGGCCAGAAAGAGAAAGGTCTTGAAATTCTGGGTCATTTCACGGTGATATGTAGGACAACCAAAGATATAACCATCATAACCGGCAAGATCCTCCTCGGTTTTAACTTTACTCACCTTTTCCAGAACGGCCTCGGCACCAGCAAAACGAACACCTTCGGCAATAAACTGAGCCATTTTTTCAGTGTTACCGGTACGACTAAAATAGACTATCAACACTTTTCCCATGATCTATCCCCCTCTTTTTTCAAAGTTAAAAAAAATTGTTGGCGCGGTCTATATCACAGACAAACATCTAATACAAGAGTTTTTTAATCTTATTAGTACCCTAAAGACCGACCTCGACACTGGAGTTTAATAATTTTCCCCCAACAATTCAAAATGGGCCTGGGCATGAGCACAAGCTGGACAGAGTTCGACAGCCTCGCTACCACTATGCAGATAACCGCAGTTGCGACAGCGCCAGGTGACCTCGCCATCACGCTTAAAGACACGACCGCCCTCAATATTAGCAGCCAAATCGAGGTAGCGTTTTTCGTGCTGTTTTTCCGCCACGGCGATCGCCATAAAAATCTCGGCGATCTCGGCAAAGCCCTCTTCACGAGCGGTAACGGCAAATTCGGGATACATCTCAGTATGCTCATGATTCTCACCAGCCGCAGACTCTTTCAAGTTCTCAAGAGTCGAGCCGACGATGCCGGCCGGAAAAGTGCCGCTAATTTCAACCTCACCACCTTCCAGCAATTTAAATAGGCGCTTGGCGTGCTCCTTCTCCTGATCGGCAGTTTCAGTAAAGATCTCGGAAATCTGTACATAACCCTCTTTTTTTGCTTTACTGGCAAAATAGGTATATCGATTACGAGCCTGACTCTCACCGGCAAATGCGGTGAGGATATTTTTTTCGGTCTTACTTCCTTTAAGAGTCGCCATTATAACCTCCATCTTCTTGGATTAATTTATTGATTATTCTTACTGCATAAAGTTCATCAAAGTAGTGTTCATACACCGAAACAAAGTCCGCCGTCAACCCTTATCGCAAAACGCCCTCGCACAAAGCGATTTTCTCTTGATCCAACAACAAAATCACTCTATATACCTGCATAGCGAACCCCTAAAAACACCGATCCAAACCGTAGAATAAAGTCGGAGCCTGAACTATAATGGAAAAAATCAGGAAGTTTTTTAAAAAGGACCGTTTTGCGGCCCATAACGATATAACCCTGCTTGATATCCGCCCCGGCTACGCCAAAGCCGAACTTATCATCAGCGGCAAACACCTCAACGGAGTCGACATTACCCATGGCGGTGCCATCTTCACCCTGGCCGACTTGGCCTTTGCGGTGGCTTCCAATTCGCACGGCACGGTTGCAGTCGGAGTCAGCGCAACAATCTCATACCTCAAGGCGACCCGCAAAGGAATTCTCACCGCCGAGGCCAGAGAAGTCGCCTTCAACCCCAAATTAGCAACTTACCAGGTTGATGTCCGTGATGAAAAAGGCGAAATGGTCGCCATTTTCCAAGGCACAGTCTACCGGAAAAAAATGAACTTAAGCTGAGATATCCCAGACATTTACCTCGCATAACAATGCAATTTCAGAACCGACCCCTAACGCAACCAAAAGTTATCCCTTATATGAATTTCACTCAACTACATTAGGGGCGGCTGATTTTGGGCGCTAGTTGCCAACAAATTAAGGAGTCACAATAAGCAAAAGTATATGTCTTGACATGAGAAAAAAATATGAGGTTGGAGGAGTTTCTTGGCCCATTTGAAAAAATATCATATGATGAAAATGCATCAATTTGCTATGGGAACTCGGGGACAGGTTTGAAATCTGTCCCCCACCAAGACAATCAGGACACAGCCCAAATTTTTACAATCCCAATCACAGACTTACGACCTTGGCTTCCAGTAAACCGTCGACCTTGAGCAGATCGTCCAGAACCTCCCTAGTGATCTCATTGTCGACCGAGACGAAGGATACCGCCTTGCCGCCTTTGATGCGGGAGAGATTAAAACCCGCTATATTGACCTTATGATTGCCCAATACTGTGCCGACACCGCCGACGATGCCCGGCTTATCTACATTTTTAAAGTAGAGGTAGGTACCAGAAGAGATCATCTCAAGGCGGAACTGATCAAGCATTAGAATTCGACCCTGATTATCCGAAAAGACGGTTCCAGCAACCGTCATCTCCTCGATATCAGTTTTGATCTTGACAACAAAGAGATCGGTCATATTGTCAAAGCTGCTGGTTTTTGATTCGTAGACCGCCAGGTTGCGATCCCTGGCGAGATAAGGGGCATTTATGAAGGAGACTGTCTCCGGCACACTACGTTCCATAAATCCTTTCAGAGCGGCACTGGTAAAGGGCTGAAAATTAAAGGGGGAGTCAAAGACCCGTTCACCAAAATCATCAATAAATTTTGATCCAACCATAATCATCTCAATCCGTTCAGGCCGTCCGTTGACAACTTGAGCCGCCAAATGACCCATAGCTTCGGCCAGATCAAAGTAGTGGCGCATCTCCTGCGGTAGCTGAGCCCGCATATAGGGAATATTCACCGCATTTTCATAGGAGCGATCACTCAAAGCGTTGACCACTTGTTCCGCGATAATAACCGCCACCCCTTTCTGCCCTTCAGCCGTATTGGCACCAAGATGCGGAGTGACAAAAACATTGTCGAGCTCAAGCAAGGGGTGTTCTCCAAGTGGTTCCCGGCTGAAAACATCAACTCCGGCGGCGAAAATCTTACCGCTTTTTACAGCTTCATAAAGATCATTCTCATTAACAATACCACCACGAGCACAATTGATCAGAACAACGCCATCCTTCATCCGGGAGATTTCCACATCCCTGACCATATTCTTGGTCTCATCAGTGAGCGGGGTATGAAAGGTGATAACATCACTCTGTTCAAGTAACTCGTCCAGAGTCTCACATAGACGTACACCCTGGCCTTCAGCTTTGACCGTTTTGACATAAGGATCGTAAGCGACCACCTTCATGCCAAAACCCTTGGCCCTAACTGCAACATTACCTCCTATCCGCCCAAGCCCGACAATCCCCAGAGTCTTACCATAAAGCTGGATTCCCATATATTTCTTACGATTCCACTCATGGTTTTTCAGAGAAGTATTGGCAGCTGGGATCTTGCGACAAGCGGCCAGCATCATACCGATAGTAAGTTCGGTTGCAGCAATTGTATTACCAGTCGGGGCATTCATGACAATAATCCCCTTAATGCTGGCAGCTTCGATATCGACATTATCAAGCCCGACTCCGGCCCGGCCGATGATCCTCAAACGTCCCGGATTTTCGATCAGATCCTCAGTGACACTGGTGCCGCTGCGCGTAATAATTGCATCGTAATCACCGATTATCTTTTTCAACTCCAGATTATCTATCCCCACCTTGATATCGACGGCGACGGTGCTGTCTGCTTCAAGTATTGCCACCCCTTCGGGAGCTAGATTGTCGGTAACCAGAACCTTGAAACGTGCCATAGCAAAAACCTCATATTAGTAAGTATGATTTCAAGCAAAAAACCCTTAACCGCCACGCCACTAACAGACCGTGAAAAAAAGGGCAAGCATATATTGAGAGGAGCCGGTTAAAAAGCTTGACGAGGTAGTAACAACCTGCTAATGCGAGTGGCCTTATTATAGAATAGTATTTTGTCATTTCTGCCCAGAGGAGACCGTTATGAAAAAGATTTTGACCCTGATCCTGGCTCTGATTTTCAGCTTTATGATGATCGGTAGCGGCCTGGCCGCTGAGACCATTAAAATTGGTTTTAATATCCCCTTGACCGGAGAGATCCCCAAAGTTGGCGAATCATCAAAATTTGCCGCCGAGATGCTCAAAGCCGATATCAACGGTCAGGGCGGTTTGCAGGTCGGTGACAAAAAATATGAACTTGAATTCGTCTATGAAGATAACGAATCTAAAGCCGAATCTGCGGTTGCCGTCGCCCAGAAGCTGATCGACCGCAATAAAGTTTTAGCCATCATCGGCCCCAACTCCAGCAAGCAGGCGGTACCGGCCGGTGAGATCTGCGATCTAAATGAAACCGTTATGGTTTCGCCCTGGTCGACCAATCCCGATACCACCCTGGATCGCCCCTTTGTCTTTCGGGCCGCCTTCCTCGACCCCTTCCAGGGGCCCGTCGCTGTCGATTTCGCTATGGCCCAATTCAAGGCCAAAACTGCTGCCGTCCTCTACGCTCTGGCCAACGACTACAGCAAGGGCCTGGCCGAAATCTTCAAAGCTGATTTTGAGAAGAAAAACGGCAGCGGCTCAGTTTTAGCTTTTGAAAGTTATGGTGACAAGGATCAGGATTTCAGCGCCCAACTGACCAAGATCATCGCCGCTAAACCTGACTTTATCTTCCTGCCCAACAACTACAACGAGGTTGCCCTGACCGTAAAACAGGCCCATGATCTGGGCTGGAAAGGTCCGTTTATGGGATCTGATGCCTGGGGTTCCGCCGAGCTTATGAACCTATGCGGCGACGATTGCATCGGTCATTTCTTCTCCACCCACTACGCCGCCGCCGGAGCCCAGGGTGAAACCAAAAAATTTATCGATCGCTATAACGCCAAATACGGCTACATCCCGGATGATGTCGCAGCCCTGACCTGGGATGCAACCAGGCTGGTACTGCAAGCCATCCAGGAGAGTGGCAAATTGAGCGGCAAATTACGCAAAGATCGTAAAACAGTACGTGAGGCCATGGCCAACATCAAAAGTTTTGCCGGCATCACCGGCAGCATGAAGCTTGATAGCCAGGGTGATCCGATCAAATGCGCCGTCGTGGTTCGCATTAATGAAAAAGGCGAGTTCGTTTTCACCAAATCGGTCTGTCCGTAATTCTTCAGTCTACAGTTGTCAGTGGGCATTCAGCAGTTCAACCGTGCTGATTGCCCACTTTTTTAATTTAACCATAACCTAAATTTTAATAGGGTGCCTTGAAAATTTCTGATTTACAAGGCACCCATTAATTTTAAAGCTTACTTCTTTAAAGATTACTTCTTACCGTGTTTGATACCCTTTTACAAAACATACTGAACGCCCTGCAGTGGGGTAGTTTCTACTCCCTGATCGCTTTGGGCTACACTCTCGTCTACGGGGTTTTGCGGCTGATCAATTTCGCCCATGGCGATATTGTCATGGTCGGCGCCTATATCGCTTTTTTTATCTCCAGCCTCCTCCTCGGCCAGTACGGTATGCCCGCCTTCCTCCCCGGCTGGGCGGTCCTGGCCCTGACTATCCCTCTGACCATGGCTTTAACCTCGGTCGTCGGCGTCACCCTGGAACGTATTGCTTACCGCCCTCTACGCCGTAAAGGGGCTAACCGCCTCTATGTCGTCATCACAGCCCTGATGGCTGGCTTGATCCTTGAAAACGGTAACCTCCTGGTTCTCGGCGCCAGCCGCAAAAAATTCCCGGAGTTGATCGAAAAAGTCGTTTACAAATTCGGCTCGACCTATGTCACCAACCTCAAGATCGGGGTTATCCTGACGGCAATCTTAAGCTTTATCGGACTCCATTTTATTATAACCAGAACCAAAGTCGGTATGGCAATGCGGGCTATCTCTTACGACAAGTTCGCGGTTCCCCTGATGGGAATTCCGATCGATACGGTTATTGTTTTTACTTTTGTCCTGGGCTCTTCGATGGCCGGTCTGGCGGGTATCCTCTTTGCGCTCTCCTATCCGATTCTCGACCCCTATATGGGCATGTCGATCGGCTGGAAAGCATTTATCGCTGCAGTCGTCGGAGGTATAGGTGATATTCGCGGCGCTTTTGCCGGAGGCTTCATTCTCGGTATAATCGAGATCTCGGTCGTGGCCGTCTTCCCCTCCTCTTACCGGGACCTGATCGCCTTTTCCATACTATTGCTGATCTTAACAATCCGACCAACGGGGCTCTTCGGCGTCGCGCAAACAACAAAAATATAGTAATTAAATGAAACGTTTCAGCGTCCCGATTCTGCTTGTTGTTCTCCTGACCACCCTGATGGGATTGGCCTGGTTTGAGGTCATTGACCTCTATATCCAGACGATTGTTCTATTTATGGGAATCAACATCATAACCTCAACCAGCCTAAATCTGGTCAATGGCAATATGGGGGAATTCTCCTGCGGCCATGCCGGTTTTATCGCGGTAGGCGCCTATGTCTCTTCAATTTTGTCGGTCGCTCTTTTCACCAAAAGCAGGGCTTTCGGGGCTCCTCTGTTACCCCCAGAACTGGCGGCTTACGGTTTTCCGCTGGTTCTTATTATTGGTGGTTTGGCAGCAGCCCTCACCGGCCTACTGGTGGCCCTCCCCTCGTTTCGTACCCGTGATGATTATCTGGCGATAATCACGATTGCCGCCAACTATATAATCATATCGACAATCATAAATATTGACACAATCGGCGGGGCCCGGGGTTTCATGGGCATGAAACGGGTTATCTTCGCGATGGAAAAGTGCGCTGAAATCCCCTGGATGATACTCTGGGTCTTTATCTTCATGGTTATTTCAGTAATAATCATCCGCCGCTATATGAGCTCAACTTACGGCAAGGGGGTCGAGGCGATCCGCCAGGATGAGGTCGCGGCTGAAATCATGAGCGTCAACACCAACCGTATCAAACTTGTCACCTTCATGATCTCTTCCGGACTGGCTGGGGTTGCCGGCGGCCTTTATGCCCATACCGTCGGCTATGTCAACCCGAAATCGTTTGACCTTTTAAAATCGACCGAGGCCCTGGTTATGGTCTATCTGGGCGGTATGGGTTCAATCTCGGGTTCAATCATTGCGGCTGTTGTTTTCACCCTGATGCTGGAACTCTTAAGACCTTTACAGATAATCAAATGGGTAGCGATCCCCCTGCTCCTGATCATTATCATGCAGTTTCGCCCGGAAGGAATCATGGGGCATCGTGAGTTGAGTGATATCTTCCCGCGCCTAAAGAAGTTTTATAAATTTAAGTAGCCGCATTTTTTGCAATGACTTTACTTGAAATAAAAGATTTAACCCAACTTTTCAGTGGACTCTGCGCTGTCTCCGAGCTCAACCTGAGCCTTGGCGAAAGTGAGCTGATAGGTCTGATCGGCCCCAACGGAGCCGGCAAGACGACGGTTTTTAACTTGGCCAGCGGCTTCTATCAACCAACCCATGGCGAAATTATCTTTCAGGGCCGCAATCTGGCCGGACTCAAACCGCATCAGGTTTCAGCTCTGGGTATCGCCCGAACCTTTCAAAATATCCGCCTCTGGAAGGAGATGTCGGTTCTCGATAATATTCTTGTTGCCCAGCATTTTCAGCTTGGATATGGACTCGGCGGCCTCTTTTTCAGAACTCCCCGCTATCTCAAACGGGAACGCGATATTCGTCACAAGGCGCTGGAACTGCTTGAAATTTTCAAGATTGACAAATTTGCTGACGAGAAGCCAGGCAACCTGCCCTACGGCATGCAACGCAAGGTAGAAATTGTCCGCGCCCTCTCATCCGGCCCCAAACTCTTGCTTCTAGATGAGCCGGCTGCCGGCCTGCAATCAACCGACGTTACTGAGTTAATCACTCTGATACAATGGGTTTATGACCAATTCAACCTGAGTATCTGGATGATTGAACACCAGATGAAGGTCGTTATGAGTTTATGTTCGCGGATTGCCGTAATTGACTTCGGCCGCCTGATCGCCAGCGGCACCCCCTCAGAAATACAAAATAGTCCGGAGGTTATTAAGGCCTACTTGGGTGATGATCAACTGTGACGAAATCGTCAACTTTTGCTTTATTAGGTATGTGTAAGAATAGAAACTCTGCCTCCTAACTGAAAAGAGACTAATGAACAACTCCAAAACGCCCTTACTTGAAGTCCGCGACCTTGAGGTCAGATATGGTAACATCTCGGCCCTACATGGTATAAGTTTCAAGGTAGAAAAGGGGGAAATAGTAACCCTGATCGGTGCCAACGGAGCCGGCAAAACTACCACTCTGCACGCTATCACCAGACTTCCTCCACCCGAGGCACCACGTCTTTGCGCTGGGGATATTTTAATCCACGGACAATCGATCATCAAAACTGAGCCTCATGATGTCGTCCGCAAGCTGCATTGTGCCCTGGCTCCGGAAGGGAGACATATCTTCGGCAATCTAACGGTTACCGAAAACCTGACCCTGGCAACCTTCTCCCGACCGAAAAATGAAGATTTGACTAAGGACTATGAACACGTCTTCGATCTTTTTCCGCGCCTTGCCGAACGTCGCCACCAACGCAGTGAATCATTAAGCGGCGGAGAGCAGCAGATGCTGGCAGTTGGCCGCGCCCTGATGTCGGGTTGTACATTCCTGATGCTCGATGAGCCCTCGATGGGGCTGGCACCGCTGTTGATGTATGATATGTTTCGGGCCTTAAAAAAACTCAACCAGGAGGGTATGACCATCCTCCTGGTTGAACAGAACGCCAAACTGGCACTCGATTTTGCCCATCGAGGCTATCTCCTTGAAACCGGTGAAATCATCCTCTCTGGCAACGCTGCTGAACTCCTGAAGAACCCCGACATCCACAAAGCCTATCTCGGACACTAAAAAACAGCTTAACCATCTGCTTTTCTTCTTGTCTATCGACAAAAATCATAAGGATAAAATGACTGCAAATATCGAAATATACGATGCCCATGTGCACTATTTGTGGCGTGATTCTTTAACTGCAAGCTGCGCCCGTTTTTTGACGTTGCGCGAGAAAGGCTTACGGGGAATGGCTCTGATTATCATGGGTCATCACCTTTCCGAACCTAAAAAATGCTTTGACTTCATCCCCCATTCATATCATGACATGATCGGTCAACATCTATTTTCAAACAGCTCGAGCATGGATCTACCCGTCAACCACCATTTCGATGGGATTGAGACCTTTCCCTATCTTGACAGTCGCTATATCACTGAATCTGAAGCTGATTTATCGCGTTTTAGACAAGCTGGTTTTCGGGGACTGAAACTGCTCTATGTGCCGGACGAAGACAAGCTTTACGGCATGGTAGGCTGGAAGAAGCTATTTAACCAATCGCAAGAGAGCTATGAAGCTGTCACCCTTCACATGATTAAACAGGCTGTGGAATTTGACTGGCCCGTAATTTTTCACGCTGATTTAAGATTGCACGAAGAATTTGTCAGGAGTGTCTTGAAAACCTATCCCAAGCACCCTTTCATCTTTCCCCATTTTGGTTTTTCACGAAAGATAATGGCCCGACTTATTGAACAATCCAGTAACTGTTATACCGACTTTTCCTCTCTATTGCCCTTTATGCAAAAATCTCCTGACAATTATAAGAACTTTATCGAGGCTTACCAAGACCGTGTACTCTTCGGTTCTGATGCTACCACCGACTGGCCTGATTTAATCAGTCAATACATTGAAACTGTAAAAAAAATGATCCCTGATGAAGTGATACTGGAAAAGCTTTTCCGGGATAATTACCTGAACATACACCAAAATAGAGGATGATAACAGTGAAAAAAGAGAGTCGTTTCACCATAAACCTGAATATCCGCTTCCGCGATCTTGACGCCATCGGCCATGTTAACAATTCAAACTATCTGACCTTTATGGAGGAGGCCAGAAAAGAGTTCTTCGGCCATCTTTTCAAAATCTCCTCACCCCATGAATTCCCCTTTGTCCTAGCCAGAATCTCCTGTGATTTCCGCAAATCCATCGAGCCCGACACCAAAACAGTGGCGGTGGATCTCTGGATCACCCATATCGGCCGTAAAAGTTTCTCGTTTAATTATGAGATCTACCATGCCCAAGATCCCTCATGCATCTTTGCAAACGGTGAATCAGTTCAAGTTTTCTATGATCACAAAAGCAAACAGACTGTAGAAATCTCTGAGAAATTCAAGGAAAAGTTTAAAAATTATCTCATCTGAAAATAGGGAGTCAAACTCCTGTGCCATTGCTGAAAAATCCGGCTATAGAAAAACCTTCTCACAGAAGCTCTTTTTCTATAGCTTTGATAGATGAGAGAGCCAATATTTTTTGCGCAACCTTTTCCGCTTGCTGAAGATCGATCCCGGCGCAGGCTTTTTTCATGCGAGGCAGATAAACCGGATCTACACTAAGGTTCCTCACTCCAATCCCAAGCAAAAATGGTAAATAGATCTCCCGAGAAGCCATGTCACCACAGACAGAAACCGACACGTCGTGTTTTTCAGCACTTTTCATGATCCGGTTGAGTGTCCGAAGCACTGCAGGGTGGTGTGGAATATAAAACGAAGCTACCTTTTCATTGGTCCGATCAACGGCGAGAAGGTATTGTATCAGATCATTTGTACCAATTGAGAAAAAATCTGCTTCCAGGGCTAAAGATTCTATTATGTCGACGACTGAAGGAATTTCGACCATGATTCCGATCTTTGGCGCCCGGCAAAAATCTTTTCCATCCGCCTCAAGCTCCTGTTGACAATCAAACAGTACCCGCCGAGCCTCAAGAAACTCCTCCAATGAAGAAACCATCGGAAACATGACCCGTAAATCGCTCTTGGCACAAGCCCGTAAAACAGCCCGCAACTGACGGGCAAAGATATCCCTATGTAGAAGAGAAAACCTGATTGAGCGCATACCCATAAAAGGATTCTCCTCCTTCTCGTGATGGTAGTAAGAGAGTACTTTATCCCCGCCTATATCAAGAGTACGAAAAACCAGAGGCTTACCCGGCATCCCGGCAGCCAGCCGCTTATAGACGAGAAACTGCTCCTCTTCGGAAGGAAAATCACTTCGTACCAGAAACGGTATTTCGCTCCTGTAAAGGCCGACGCCTTCCGCCTTATAACGGTTTGCCACTTTAAGATCAGACAAGAGATTGATATTACAGTAAAGATAGAGCCTTTCGCCATCGCTAGTCGTTGTCACACCTTCTAGCTCTAAATCAGCAAGAGCGACCTCCTGCTGTTGCTTCTTAGTGAAAATCTCAAGGACCGCCTGATCCGGATTGACGTATACATTACCAATGGTTGCATCGAGTAAAACAAAGCTGTCTCCAGAGATATCCAACAACCGGGACTCATCTGCAATCACCAGCGGGATTCCCAAAGAACGCGCCAAAAGGGCAACATGTGATGTCACACCACCACTGACAAGCACAATTCCCAGGATTTTTTCATGGCTCAACTTAAGGATATCTGAAGGTAATAACTGGTCAGCGATAACAATTTTATCTCGAAGCTTACATAGATCATCTTTCTGGCTCGACAAATTGCGAAGAAGACGGATAGCAAGATCTCTCACATCATCGGCTTTTTCCCTGATATAATGATCTTTAACCTTCGAAAAACGACCAATATAATAGTTAGCAGCCTCAACAATTGCTTTGGCGGGGGAATTTCCTTCAGCAATCAACGTTTCTATTTTTGAGATCAAACTACTATCTTTAAGCATCAATAAATGGGCGCTGAAAATAAGTGAGGCAACATCCGAGAGTTGCTCCTCGACCTCAACCTGAATCGATTCGAGTTGAGATGCAGTCTCTTTTATACAGCTATGAAAATCATTCAAGGTTAAGACATCTATCGGCATTTCCGAGAGATATTCGGTCAAGTCCTGATAACGCCGGAGCACAACCACCGAACCTTTCACCAACCCATCACTAGCACTCTTACCACGCACTAGCGCTAGTGAGACATTCGGCCTCTCTACGTCAGCAAAACCACTTCGGTTGACATCGACCAAGAGTCTGGCATTCTCGATTATATTAGCCAGCTGTGAAGCTATCGTCTGAGTAACAACGACCTCCGCCTTGGAAAAGGGTTTTCCCTCCTCTCTCTGTAAGACTATCACCCCAATTTTGTTAATTCCGCGCAAGATCGGAACCGCCATGAAGGATTCATACAACTCTTCATTAACACCTCCAAAAAACTTATAAGCCGGATGGTTACTGGCCTTACCGCTGACAATACTTCTCTTTTCCGACAAAGCCTTACCGGTCAGCCCTTCACCCTCCTGCATCCGAATAGATCCGGCAGCATCTTCTTTTAAACCATGCGTCGCCTGCAACTGAAGTTCTCGATGATCTTCATCATAAAGATAGAGAGAACAAACCGTCGTCTGCATATGCTCAGCCACCATATCAACCAGCTTTTCGAAAAAACTATCGATACTTTGACTCTCATTAAAGACCCAGTTCAACTCTGAAAAGTCACATAATAGCTCTAAATGATTATGCACCGTTTTTCCTCATCTTACCCTGAAGACCGCCTTGTTGCGACCGGACCCTTTCGCCCTATAAAATGGCTCTTGCCACTTTAAAATCCCGCGCCGAGCCCCCCGACTCTAAACCGACAAGCAGATCTCTCTGTGCTTGGTCGAGTCGATATCTATCGTTTCAGCTCATCGGTTACAGGGTTGCACTCTCTCGCCCTTCTACGCGAGAGTGCAACCTTATGGGCATCTATTTTCTCGACAAAATGATCCTCAATATATTGTTTTCGGTTTCCCTTTACCAACCCATAACAGCGCTTGGGTTTTTCTGTCAAGCCTTATGACAAACAACAAAAAGGGATATGGAACATCTCCATACCCCTTTGAGGTCATAACCATAACGTTATTGAAGTCACATAATCATCTTAACCGATTCTCGGGCCAGATTCCAGATATATGAGGGGAACATACCCATCTGCAGTACGCCGAAAGCCGCGATTGAAAGTGCTGCTATCATAGTGCCGGCGGGGGCGATAATATTGATTTCGCGTTCGGATTCCTTAAAATACATCCGCACGATAACTCCCAGGTAGTAGTAGAGCGAGATTACACTGTTGATAACCCCAAAAATCGCCAACCATATGTAACCCGACTTAATAGCTTCGGAAAAGATAAAGAATTTACCCATGAAACCGGCCGCCGGGGGGATCCCGGCCATTGAGAAGATAAAGACGGTCATCATCAACCCCAGAAAAGGATATTTAAATCCGACTCCGGAAAAATCGCTGAGCTCACTATACTCTTCGTTCTTTTTACCCATCGCAGAGATTACGGCAAAAGCACCAATATTAGCAAAAGCATATGCGAGCAGGTAAAAGAGCACGCCCGAACGGGCCAAATCGGTACCGACAACAAAGCCAATCAGAAGATAACCGGCATGGGCGATACTGGAATAAGCCAGCATCCTCTTGATATTTGACTGAGATATCGCAACCAGATTTCCGATCGTCATCGTCAACAAGGCGGCAAGCCACATTATCGCCGTCCAGTCGACCTGTAAAGGGCCAAAACCGACAAAGAAAACCCTGATTAAAGCAGCAAAAGCGGCGGCCTTAACTCCGGTTGCCATAAAACCGGTGACCACAGTCGGAGCCCCCTCGTATACATCAGGGGTCCACATATGGAAGGGGAACATTGCGATTTTAAAACCGAAGCCGACGGTCATCAAGGCAATTCCACCAAGGACCATGGGATGATGCAGAGTATCGGGGTGGGCCGTAAAGAATTTTCCAAGTTTGACGATATCGAGGGTTCCGCTGGCACCATAAACCAGGGCAAAACCAAAGAGTAGAAATCCGGAGGCGAAAGCACCCAAAAGAAAATACTTAAGGGCGGACTCTATCGACTTTAGACTGTCACGCTTAAAACCAGCTAAAACATAAATAGAGATAGACATGGTTTCAAGAGCAACAAAAATCATAATCAGGTTGCCGGCATTGCCCATAAAGGACATTCCGAATGCTGCGAAGAGGAGTAGACAGTAGTACTCGCCTGCCTTAATCTCCGGACAGATGCGTTCATAACCCATTGAAACGAGAATCGTTAAGAAAGCCACACAACAGACAATCAAAGTAATAAAGAAACCAAATCCATCGGCCATCAACATCCCGGCATAAGCAGACTCAAAACTACCGCGCGTCATAAAGAGAGCGATCAGGGCGGAGGCAACCCCTACAAGCGATAGAGACCCAAGAGAGGTCTTGCCCTCTTTTCCGGCAAAGACATCGACTAATAGTACGGTCAACGCCGTCAAAGCCAGTAACAGCTGTGGCAGAATCGCCTTAAGATTGAGTGCCGGGACAACAAATTCCAGCATTTCCATCACTCTCCTCCAAATTTATGTATTATGTATATGGTAATTAAATATATCTATTAACTGCAAATCCAGTCGTGAAAATCAATCAAGCAAGGTGCTCTTTAATTTACCCTCTTCAAGAACTGCCGCAAGCCTGGCGGCCCCGGTATCTTCCAGACCTTGTTCGTACATGGCGACTTGCTTCTTATAGGTCTTTAAAAAGTGCTCACAGGATGCATCCATTTTACGCAGGAAGTACCCGGGAAAGAAGCCCATGACGAAAACCAGGATGGCAAGCGGCAACAGAGTCATGATCTCACGAGCGTTGAGATCCTTCAAAACTTTATTCTCCTCCTTATCAAGGGGTTGGAACATCACCCGCTGATACATCCAGAGCATATAGAGAGCCCCTAATATCGCTCCTGATGTGGCAAAGACTGCGAAGACCGGAAAGGTTCTGAAGGCCCCAACCAAGATCATAAATTCGCCGACGAAGCCATTGGTACCCGGTACCGCGACTGATGACAGGGTAGCGATCATAAAAAAGGTTGCATAGATCGGCATAACCTTAGCAATACCGCCAAAATCTTTGATCATGCGGGTATGACGGCGCTCATAGATCATGCCGACGATAAGGAAGAGTGCGCCGGTGCTGATCCCGTGATTGAGCATCTGGTAAAGACCACCTTCAACCCCTTGCATATTGAAAGCAAAGATGCCGAGCATGACATAACCCAAGTGGCTGACACTGGAGTAGGCAACCAGTTTTTTCATATCCGGTTGTATCATAGCGACCAGAGCACCATATATGATACCTATGACCGCCAGTACCGCAATCACCGGAGTAAACTGATGGCTGGCATAAGGAAACAGAGGAATTGCAAAACGCATGAAACCATAAGTCCCCATTTTCAAGAGAACACCAGCCAAGATAACACTACCGGCGGTCGGGGCCTGAACATGGGCATCCGGCAACCATGTATGCAGTGGAAACATCGGCACCTTGATGGCAAAAGAGACAAAAAAGGCAAGACAGAGCCAAAACTGGGTCGATACCGGAATATTAAGTTTATAGAGTTCAAGAAGGTCAAATGTATAAACGCCAGTGGTTTTATGATTCAAATAGTAGAGAAAGAAGATCGAAAGAAGCATGAAAACCGAGCCGGCCGCTGTATAGAGAAAGAATTTAACGGCCGCATAGATTTTATTATCACCACCCCAAACCCCGATCAGGAGATACATCGGAATCAACATCAACTCCCAAAAAACATAAAAGAGGATAAGATCGAGAGATACCAAGGCTCCGAGCATTGCGGTTTCAAGTAGCAACAAACAGATCATGAACTCTTTGACCCGTTTTTCAATATAGGTCCATGAACAGAGCACACAGAGCGGCGTCAGGAAGGTAGTTAAAATAATAATCCAGATACTGATGCCGTCGAGGCCAACAAAATAGCTTAAGCCAGCACTTTTTACCCAAGTATAACGTTCGACAAACTGCATGGCTGCAGTACCGTTCTGAAAGCTGAAAAGGAGCGGCAACGAGATAATGAACTCGATTAAGGCAAAGGCCATGGCAGTGCCTCGAAGCGTATCTTTCGCATCTTTGTCGATAAACATCAGGATCAAGACCCCGAAGATCGGAAAGAAGGTCACAAGGCTGATAATCGGAAAACCTAGCTCATTCATCTATTGCTCTCCCTGCTTCTGTGTAGTACTTGGGAATTATATCAAATTCAAATAAAATAAAGTGTAGTATCTTCTGTCTAAAGCGCTTTCAGGAAGTAGTATCCAAGAAGTACAACGGTACCAAAGACCACCGATACGGCGTAACTCTGTACATAACCGGATTGCATGTAGCGTACCGCTGATGAACCCCAGCCGACAATACGGGCAACCCCATTGACGATGGCATCGACAACGCCGACATCAACCCCTTTCCAGAGGAAATAACTAAAACCTCTTAAGGGTGAAATTATGACCAGGTCATAGAGTTCATCGATATACCACTTATTGAGCAGTAAGCGATGCACAAAAGCATATTTTTCGGCCAGAGCAACCGGTACTTCACGTTTGACTATGTACATAAAATAAGCTACGAATATACCAAAGCAGGCAATTGCCACCGAGACCGCCATCAAAAGATACTCAACCCACAGCGGTGGATGGTGAGCCCCATGGTGTCCGCCGGCAGCTTCTGCCATATGACCGGCAGCAGCATGAGCGGCATGTCCTGCGGCTTGAACGGCCTGATGGGCACCATGCGCGACAGCCGTTGTCGCATCTTGCAGTAGTTTTCCATCCCCTAATCCGATTACCGGCTCGAGGAAATGATGAAACATATTGCTGCCGCCCAAAGCATGCGGAACACCTAGGTAACCGCCTACAGCAGCCAAAAAGGCAAGAATGATAAGCGGAACTGTCATAGTCTTAGGTGACTCGTGAATATGTTCAGCCGCATCCCCGGCCCGACAATCATTAAAGAAGGTCATAAAAAGCAAGCGAAACATGTAGAAAGCGGTCATCCCAGCGGCGACTGCACCAATCAACCAAAGTAGCCAGTGACCCTGGGGACTGCTGAAGGCCTTCCAGAGGATCTCATCCTTACTAAAAAACCCGGAGAATCCTGGAATGCCGGCAATCGCAATGGTACCAACGAGAAAAGTCCAGAAAGTGATCGGGGTCTTACTCTTTAAACCGCCCATATTGCGCATATCCTGTGCGTCATCATGGGAGTGAATTTTATGATAAGCATGATGCATCGAGTGAATGACGGCACCAGAGCCTAAAAACATCAGGGCTTTAAAGAAGGCATGGGTTAAGACATGAAACATCCCCGCGGTAAAAGCACCAACTCCCAAACCCAGAAACATATAACCCAGCTGACTGACAGTTGAGTAAGCCAAGACCTTTTTTATATCGTTTTGCACAAGACCGATTGAGGCTGCAAAAAGGGCCGTCAAGGCTCCGACGGTTGCAACTACACCCATGGCAAAAGGAGACATGGAATAGAGGATATTGGAGCGGGCTATCATGTAGACACCCGATGTCACCATAGTTGCCGCATGGATCAGAGCACTGACCGGAGTCGGACCGGCCATCGCATCAGGTAACCAGACATAAAGAGGAATCTGGGCTGATTTGGCGGTACAACCGATAAAAAAGAGTAAGCAGATTGCAGTGGCCTGACTAGTGGAAAGGTGATGGACATTACTGAAGACTTCGTTGAACTGCAGGCTCCAGACCCCATGTTCGCCGAGCCCGGTAAAAAGTAAAAACATACCGATAAGAAAGGCAAAGTCACCGACCCGATTAGTAATGAAAGCTTTTTTACCGGCAATCGCATTGGCCTCATCGTCAAACCAGAAACCGATCAAGAGATATGAACACAATCCCACACCTTCCCAGCCAAGGAACATCAAAAGATAATTGTTGGCCAGAACCAGGTTGATCATGGAGAACATAAAAAGGTTCAGGTAGACAAAGAAGCGATAGTAACGGCCGGGATCACCATCCATATAGCCAATTGAGTAAACATGAATCAGAAAACCAATCCCGATAACAAACATCGCCATCATCATTGAGAGCGGATCTATCAGATAAGCTATATTGGTCTGCAGAATTCCACTGTTAATCCAAGGTAAGCAGGTCACCTGATAAATACGCTCCGTCGCAGGCAAACCCTGGAGCTGAAAGAATATAATACAGGTAACAATAAAGGAGAGGGCTATCATGCCACAAGCAATCCAGTGTATCAGACTCTTGTTGATCGCTTCAATACGGCGTCCGAGCAGACCATTGATCAAGACTCCGATGGCCGGAAAAACCGGTACCAGCCAGATATAATCGAACATACCTATAACTCCTTAAAGTTCCAGATGAGAATTATTACTTTACTGCAAATCTTTTGAAAACTTGTCTAATTTGAGATGGCTAAGTTAAAATTTCGATACACAAGGATCTGTGATTTTTTCGGGCGCGAGACAAAACAAGTAGTATGTCGAGTGTCTGAAAAAATCACGACTACGCAGGAGATCGGAATTTTTACAACGCCATCACCATTTCAAGAGATTGAATTTGTCTAGATCAATCGACCCATGCTTGCGATACATCAGCACAAAAATAGCTAATCCCACTGCAGCTTCAGCCGCCGCTACTGCCATGACAAACAGAACCATAAAGATGCCGTCGAGTGACTGATAGGCCCGACTGAAAGTAACAAAAGCAATGCTGACACCAGCCAACATTATCTCTATACACATGAAAACGACAATCGCGTTACGACGGCAGACTGCACCTGCTGCACCAATAATAAACAGAACTACCGAAAGTGCCAGATAGATACTTTGATTTTCAATCATTGCTCCCTCACCTCTACTTTACGCGCTTTGATAGGACTACAGCGCCAACAACGCCGGCAGTCAAGAGAATTGAAGCAACTTCAAAAGGGAGCAGGTAGTCAGCAAAAAGAAAATTTGAGATCACTGCCACCCGACCATGGGTTGCAACCAGTATATCGGTAATTGGACCCTGCATGGCGGTCAGACTATGTCCGAGGCCGACCAACATGAGTTCGAGAAAGAGTACCAGCAGGGCGGCTACACCAACCACTTTTGAAACTCGGCCCATCACCTTAGAATCCCTCTCCTGACGCAAATTAAGCATCATGATAGCATAGACGATGAACATCATAATGGCGCCGGCATAGACGATGATCTGCAACATAGCCAGAAACTGAGCATGCAGAAGAACATAAATTATGGCCACCATAAAGAAGGACAAAACCATCCACAAGGCACTATGCAACGTAGAGCGGGCAAATATAACCAACAGGGAGGCGATAACTGCCAATCCGCCGCATATCAATAAAAATACCAGTTCCATCAATTCACTCCTGAACAAGTTACATTATTTGCCGTTGAAGATAAACTTTTCCGGGTTTTTTAATTTTTCTATATCGAAGATAAAATCTTCACGCTGATAATCAACAAAATCATAAACCTTCGATAACTCAATCGCATCTTTGGGACACGCTTCCTGACAAAAACCACAAAAAATGCAGCGTAGTTCGTCGATTACAAATTCTTTCGGGTAACGAGTTCCGCCAGCCTCTTCGTAGGGTACGATGGTGATTGCCTGAGGAGGACAGATCTTGGCACAAAGTCCGCAAGCGACACATTTGAGAGCACCCTGTTCATCAACTTTCAAGCGATGCAGTCCCCGCCAACGGTCACTAACCTCACGACGCTCGGTAGGATACATGATCGTAATCGGCTTACTGAAAAAATTCTTCAGGGTGTAGCCCAGTCCTTTCAGGATCGGCGTGATAAATTTTCCTGTCGGCCGCCGGTCGCTGATATTCATTGCATAATCTTTGTCTGCCATATCATCCTCATCGAAGCCTTACTGCCATTTACCGGCATAAAGGTCATTAAAACAGTCTCTCTCTTTTACAGGTTAAACACCAGCATCCACAATCCCGTAAGCATGATGTTAAGCAGTCCGAAAGGAAGCAGGATTTTCCACCCGAAACTCATCACCTGATCATAGCGTAAGCGCGGGAAAGTTGATCGTTCCCAAACACAGAAGAAAATAACTATAAAAACTTTTAGAAAGAACCAGTGCGGACCGTCAACCACAGGGCCATGCCAGCCCCCGAGAAACAGGGTCGTGACCAGGGCAGCAAAGACAAACATGTGACAATATTCGGCCATAAAAAAGAGAGCAAACTTCATTGAGCTGTACTCAACATTGAAACCACATGCAAGTTCAGCTTCAGCTTCAGGCATGTCGAAAGGAGTTCGATTGAGCTCAGCCAGGCCGCAGATAATAAAAAGGATAAAAGCGAAAGGTTGCTTGACTATATTCCAAAGTCCGGTTTGCGAATTGACAATATCGATCAGACTCAAGGAGCCACTAACCATCACTACCGCAATAACAGCCAGGGCCAGAGAGAGCTCGTAACTGATCATTTGGGCCGTACCACGCAGACCACCTATCACACCATATTTATTTCCCGAGGACCACCCACCCAGGATACCGCCATAAGAGCCTATTGTCGAAATTGCAAGGACCAGCAGTATACCAACATCCAAGTCGGTCAAGTAGAGATTTATTTCGCGACCCATAATTGTAATTTTATCGCCAAAGGGGACGATAACCACCAAAGTCACAGCCGCTCCAATACTTATGATCGGTGCAAGCAGGAACAGCGGTTTATCTGCATTATCGGGGAGCAGCTCTTCTTTGAAGAAACCCTTGATACCATCGGCGATGGGTTGCAAAAGACCATGGAAACCAACCCGATGAGGACCATGCCGCAACTGAACATGGCCTAAGACTTTCCGCTCAATCCAGGTTGAATAAGCCACAATCAGGAGGCTGACAACAAAAGCCACCAATGTCTTAATTATCAGTATGGTCATAAACTCTAGCATCCGTCATACCTCTTCAAACGGTGAACGGTTGAGATTGCATTTTTCACAAATCCGGTCAGCAAGCAACCGAAATCAACTTTTTAAACAGCTTTTTCCACCTTAACAGCACAAACCTTGTACTCCGGTATTTTCGCGACCGGGTCAAGAACTGCATTGGTCAGACGATTTACCGCAACTTCATGGAAGTGAAAGGGGACAAAAACCAAGCCGGCTGCAGGTCGGTCACTCAACCACGCTTTTACTTCTATGCTGCCCCGCCGTGAACTGATACTCAGCAGATCGCCGTCTTCCACCCCGAGACGTGCTGCATCTTCCGGGTTTATCTCTGCCTTTATCTCAGGGTGGACTTTATTTAAGCCCTCACCTTTACGAGTCATGGTTCCGGTATGAAAATGTGAATGAACCCGACCAGTCGTCAAAATAAAGGGATATTCAGCATCGGCATTTTCGGCCGGCGGCTGATGGTCAATAGTAAAAAAGAGACCCTTTCCCCGTGAAAAGTTGCTGACATGAAGGATAGGAGTTCCGGGATGATCGGTATCAGGGCAGGGCCAGGCCAGCCCTTTTTCGGCAATCCGCTCATAGGTTATCCCGCCATAACTGGGGGTCACCTGACTTATCTCCTGCATTATCGCTTCAGCACTCTCATACTTCATCTCATAACCCATGCGGGTCGAAAGCTCGGCGATAATTTCGCGATCTTCGCGGGCTTCGCCGGGGATCGTCAAAGCTTTGCGGATACGCTGCACAACCCGTTCGGAGTTAACAAATGTACCATCTTTTTCGGCAAAAGATACCCCGGGCAGTACCACATCGGCCATCTTTGCGGTCTCAGTCATAAAGAGATCCTGGACCACAAAAAAATCGAGAGCTTCAACACAGTGCTCAATATGTGTGAGATCGGGGTCACTGACTAAAGGATTCTCACCCATTATGTACATAGCCTTGACCTTACCCTCCGCAGCAGCTGGAAACATCTCAGTCAAGACAAGTCCGGGATTGGCATCTAGAGCATCGGCTTCAAGGCCCCAAGCCTTGGCAAATTTTTCCCGTACCTCAGGAATATCAACTTTCTGATAACCGGTATAGACATTAGGCAGACCACCCATGTCACAGGCACCTTGGACATTGTTCTGACCACGCAGAGGATTAACTCCACCGCCCTCTACTCCCATATTGCCGCAGAGCATAGCCAGGTTACCAAGGGATTTCACATTGTCGGTTCCACAACTATGCTGAGTGATACCCATGGCGTAAAGAATAGATGCCGGGCTCGCCTGACCATATAGTTTGGCAGCGGCATAAAGTTCATCTTCAGACAACCCGGTTATACCGGAGACATATTCCGGGGTATATTTTTCCAGATTTTTGGCAAAATCTTCATACCCTTCGCAACGCTCAGCGACATACTCTTGAGCCGCCCAACCTTCTTTGATAATGATGTGCATCAAGCCATTGATCCAGGCAATATCAGTCCCCGGCTTAGGTTGCAGGTAGAGCTCGGCATAATCTACCAGATCAATGCGGCGTGGATCTATGACGAGAATTTTAGTTCCGTGCTTAAGAACCGCTTCTTTAAGATAGTTGGCAAAGATAGGATGATTTTCAGTAGTATTGGTTCCGGTTACAAGGACAGTCTCAGATTTCAGAACGTCTTTGATCGGGTTAGTCATCGCTCCACTTCCGAATGTGGCGGCCAGTCCGGCCACCGTTGAGGAGTGTCAGAGCCTGGCGCAGTGATCGACATTATTAGTCCCGATCGCAGCGCGCATAAATTTCTGAAAAAGGTAATTTTCTTCGTTACTGCAACGGGCTGAAGTCAGGCCGCCAATGGCACCGCCGCCATGTTCCGCTTTAATGGCCGAGAACTTTTCAGCTACCAAACTTAAAGCTTCATCCCAACTGGCTTCCTGAAACTCACCATTCTGTTTGATCATTGGTGTTTTCAGGCGATCATCACTGTTGATAAATTCGTAACCAAAACGCCCTTTGACACAGAGACTTCCTTGATTAACGCCAACTCCATCTTTGGTGGTTACTGCAATAACCTGATTGTTTTGAACGTTGAGTTCGAGCTGACAACCACAACCACAATATGTACAGGTCGTCGGAACCCTGTCGATGAGCCAGGTGCGCCCTCTATAACGACTCAAGTCAGCCGTCAAGGCACCAGTTGGACAGACCTGGAGACATTCGCCACATGATTGACAAATCTCCGGATCAACCGCAACCACCTGAGCTCCGTAGCCATCACCTTCGATACTGATGGCTCCGATCCCTTTAATCTCCTGGCAAGCAGTAACGCAGCGCAGACACATAATACAACGATCTGGCCAATATCGAATCAACGGAGTCGCATAAAGAGAATCGCGATCTACCTTAGCAGCCGTATACTCAACTTTATCAATACCGTGTTCATAAACCAGATCCTGCAAAAGACACTCACCACCCTTGTCGCATATCGGACAATCAAGCGGATGGTTGACCAGAATCAACTTCAATGAATCCTGGCGAATCCGGGTCAGACGATCGGAATTAGTTGTAACTTCAATACCATCCTCAACCGGAGTTGTACACGCCGCCATGGGGTGTCCAAAGCCATCGATCTCCACCACACACATACGACATGATCCAATCGGATTCAGACGTTCATGATAACAGAGAGTCGGGATTCTGATATCGACACTTTTGGCCGCCTCAAGGATGGTCGTTCCCTGGGGGACGGTGACTTCCTTACCGTCAATCGTCAACGTGACCATACTATTTTTCCCTGCCTAATAATTTTACAGAATTTAACTTATGATACATATAATATTTCAAAAGGCCTAAAAAGCTATACCTTAACTGTTGCAACTCGATAACAGCGCAAGCAGCGATCCGCCTCAGCCATCGCATCCTGGATTGAAAAGCCCTGCTCGACCTCGTCGTTGGTAAACTTTCTTGTATCAGGATCGAGCATCTCCAACTCTTTGCGCTCACGCCCCCCGAGAAAGCCAATATCCTCAGACTGATCGTAGACTTTAACTTTTTTGAAGAACTTATCAAAATAATCGTCTTCACTATATTCCAAAGATCTACCATTGATCATTTTATCGATACTAAATGCTGCTGTTCGACCTCCCGCACATGCGGTTATAAGGGCTCCAGGACCGGTTTCACAGTCACCACCGGAAAAGATCTTGGGCTCATCGCTCTGTTTGGTCAACTCATCGACAACAATCGTTTTCCAACGCGTAGTTTTAACATCTTCACGCCCTTCGAGAAGCGAAAGATCCATTGTCTGGCCGATTGCCGGCACCACAATATCACAATCAATCACAAACTCGGACCCTTCAACCGCAACCGGACGGCGACGACCACTCTCATCGGCCTCGCCAAGCTCCATACGGACACACTCAAGGCCGACAACCTTACCATTCTCAGCTATAATCTTCACCGGATGAGTCAGATAATGAAAATTAACCTTCTCCTCTTCGGCATCATGTATTTCAACATGATCAGCTGGCATCTCATTTTTGGTCCGACGATAGACCAGGTTGACATCCGGTTTATCGACCCTGAAGGAGCAACGCACGCAGTCGATTGCGACATTACCACCGCCGACAACCACAACTTTTTTGCCGGCCGGATAGGGATCTCGTCCCTGGTTGATATCTAACAGGTATTGTACACCTGAGATATAACCATCGTAATTTTCCTCTTCCCCTTCGACTCCCATCGTCGTTCCAAGATGGGCGCCTATGGCGATAAAAACCGCATCATTATCAGCTTCGAGCTGGGACAGTTTAATATCTTTACCGACTACGGTTTCGTAGTTAAACTTAACCCCCATTCTTTCGATCCGATCGACCTCTTCGCGTAAGATAGGCCGGGGCAGGCGATAGTCAGGTATGCCCATAGCTGACATTCCGCCAGGCTCGTCGAAGCGTTCGTAGACGGTCACATCATGCCCCTTACGTGCGAGATGGTAGGCACAGGTCACACCACTTGGACCAGCTCCAACAATTGCTACTTTCCCGGTTTTCTCTGAAGGCTCAATCTCAAATTCGGGCTCTTTACCCTTACCAAGCTCATAATCAGCAACAAAGCGTTTGAGAAATTTGATCGAGATTGGCGCATCTAGGTTCATACGTCGACAATGCTCTTCACAAGGACGCACGCAAACCCGACCTACGACACCCGGCAAGGGTAGTTTCTCACGAATTACATCCAGAGAATCCTGAAACCTGCCCTCTTTTATACATTCAACATAGGTTGGAATATCGAGATGAATGGGACAGGCATCCATACATGGTGCCGTCAATTTAGAATGATAAGAGCCGGCAGGAACTGCTTTTTTATCGTTGATTGCGGCTTCAAACTTCTCCGCAAAATGTTCTAAAGCATGAAGGATCGGCACCGGCCCGGACTGACCTATATTACATTTTGAAGACTCCTGGATGGATTCAGCCAAGCGGCCCAAAACCTCAAGATCCTGAGGTTTCCCTTGCCCCTGACAAATTCTTTCCAGGGTCTCGGCCATAACCCGGGTACCAATCCGACAGAGGAAACATTTGCCACAGGATTTCTCCTGAATCTCTTTCATGTAGACCCGGCTCAAATCAACGACATCGGTCTCCGGATCACGAATGACTAATCCGTACCAGCCCATCAGAGCTTTAACCGCTTCGTCCTGTCTGAAATATTCCGGCAGTTCAACACTGTTGACCGGCTCTAAGTCCTGGCCTTCTTTGTCGCGGTTGTCAACTACTTCACCGCCCCAGGAACTAAATAAAATCTCAGCCATTAACCGACTCCCATTCAAAAAACTCTATATAAGTTCGCTTAATACTAAAAACTAACGATCGATCTCGCCCAACACAATATCAATACTCCCGATAACCGATATGGCATCTGCGAGCATATGGCCCTTCATCATCTTCTCCAGTGCGCTGACCAATATAAAACAGGGGGAGCGCACCTTCATACGGTAGGGGTTCTCAGTGCCGTCGCCAACCAAGTAAAAACCTAGTTCACCCTTTGAACCTTCTACTGCATGATAGATCTCTCCTTCAGGTACTTCGGGCCCCTGGCACTGAATCTTAAAGCGCCGGATCAAAGCACTTATATCCTTTTCAACGTCAGCAAGGTCGGGGTTGGCAATCAAGGGATTATCAACATTAACTGGCCCTTCTGGTAAATTTTCAAGAGCTTGCTCTATTATATTCAGCGATTGTGTAAACTCTTCCATGCGTACCAGATAACGATCATAGACATCACCATTATCTCCTACCGGCACCTTAAAATCAAAATCTCCATAACTACTATAAGGCATCGCCTTACGGACATCGTAAGCTACTCCAGAGCCTCTGAGAGAGGGTCCGGTGAGACCGTAATTGACCGCTTCTTCAGCAGATATCTTACCGATCCCCATGGTTCTTTTGCGCCAGATAATGTTGTCGGTAAGCAACGTATTGTAACCATCAACTGCAGTCGGAAACCATTTGATAAATTCGCGCAGATATTTAATGAAATTGGGAGTAATATCCTTGGCCACGCCACCGACTCTGAGATAAGAAGGAGTCAAGCGATAACCGGAGACCTCCTCGGTCATATTCATGATCATCTCGCGATCACGGAAGGTATAAAAGACCACCGTCATAGCCCCGATATCCAGGGCATGACTGCCGATCCAAAGATGATGCCCCATAATCCGGGCTAACTCTCCCATTATAACCCGAATATACTGAGCTCTCTTGGGGACTTCAATACCAAGAAGCTTTTCCGCAGCGGTACAGTAACCCATGTTGCATAGGGTCGCCGCCGTATAGTCAAAACGGTCAGTCAAGGGTATGACCTGCTGGTAGTTCATGCTCTCCGCGATCTTTTCGATGCCCCGGTGCAGGTGCCCAATATGGGGCGTGACCTTGACGATTGTTTCGCCATCAAGCTCCAGAACCAGACGCAAGACCCCGTGAGTCGCTGGATGATGCGGACCCATGTTGATGGTCAATAATTTTCCCTCAGCCATCGCTACCAACCTCAGTATAAGTTATCTCTATTTTATCGAAAAATACTAATCTAATTAACCTAAAGAACCTGAATCGTATCAGGGTTCCACTTTTCATCAAAGTCCTTCCCTCTTAAGGGAAAATCTTTACGTAGAGGATGTCCATCGAAATCATCCCACATCAGGATTCGCCGCAGGTCGGGATGATCACTGAAACCGATCCCCAGCAAATCATAGATCTCACGCTCAGGCCAGTTGGCTGATTTCCAGATATCGGTTACAGTTGGCACCTCAACATCTTCAGGAACCATGACTTTAACCAGAAGACGGCGGAAGTCGTCCATTGAATGCAAAACATAGACAACCTCAAATCGAGGCTCTCTTGGCATTTTATCAATCCCCAACACATCTGAAAGAAGGTCATAATGCAGGGTCTTATCATCATGCAGATAGAGCATGATATCATGCAATTTTTCGAGACTGACGACAATTGTCAGGTCACCCCTGAAATCAACATCCGCTACGATTGCATCGGCAAACTCACCCTGCAACTGTTCCAGCACTTTAGCATTATCCATAGTCATGATTTAAACTCTTCCTGATCTGCTAACACAAACTGACAATATCAGACTTACTGCTTGAAGGCTCACTATAATCGGGCCGCGAGGTAAACTTATCCTGCATTATTTTATCCTGCAGTTTCATGATACTAGCCAGGAGAGCTTCCGGTCGCGGAGGACAGCCCGGAACATATACGTCTACGGGAATAATCTGATCGACTCCCTGAACCACCGAGTAGCTTTGAAAGATCCCACCACAAGAAGCGCAGGCTCCCATTGCAATTACCCAACGAGGCTCAGCCATCTGTTCATAAATACGTTTCACCATGACCGACATTTTCTTGGTCAAGGTTCCGGCAACAATCATCAAGTCGGACTGGCGCGGCGACGGTCGAAAAACCTCGGATCCGAAGCGGGCGATATCGTAGCTACTCAAACTAGTAGCCATCATCTCCAAAGCGCATCAGGCCAAACCGAAGGTACAGGGCCAGATCGAATTCTTACGCCCCCAGTTAACCAGACCTTCAAGGTTGGTAACCAGGAATCCGTCGCCCTTTAATGCACTCTCTATTCCCATTCCAAGGCTCCCTTTTTCCAGACATAGATATAACACACAAAGAGGATCACCATAAAAATGGCCATCTCAACAAACCCAAACAGACCCAGGCTTTTATAGTGAACCGCCCAAGGGTAGAGGAAGACACACTCCAAATCAAAAACCAGAAAGAGCAGAGCGACAACGTAATACTTGATTGGTGTCTGCACGTAGCTTGCACCAATAGTTGTCATGCCACACTCATAAGTCTCTTTTTTTACCCGAGATTTTCGATTCGGCCCCAGAACACTGGAAAGCACTACGGCGACAACCCCAAATCCTACACCGACAATCATCATCAGCAGTACGGGTACATAATCTTGCAACATATCTCTTCACCCCTGATCGCAGCAGACTAAATACCAATTGTAACTTCTGAATACAATTGGATTAGCCCGAGATAATTATTATGTGAAGCTTTTTATTAAGCGCGGCTTATATACCGGCCCTCTGCACCTATGTCAAGAAAAAAAATGGCACTTTAATGTAATACAATCGACAGTTCCATGCCCATTTTAAGCTTTCCAAAAACTCTTAAAGGGGCTTCAATTTAACTCATCCGGGCACTACAAACCTTGTTTTATAAAATCCTAACGCAAAGAGACCAAAAACCACCACATCTCGGATTAACGTTTATCAATGGGAGATAAACATAAGTATACAGTATACTTCATTCTGCATTTATTATAAATATATCTATTATAAGATATTTACTTGATTTTCAAGCACAATCCATGCTAATCGCCATCCTTCAAAAAAAACAACCGCCGGTGATATAAGCAATTTTTTTATAATAGCGTTAAACTTCTAACCAGCGTCCTTATTTATTAAAATTTATGCTTGATTTTAATTCAGTACCAAGGTTTACACTTGCACCTTTCACGATAAAACATACTCACTCAACCATACATTCATATTAGATTACACAACAGTTAAGGAGCTTCTCTAATGATTAAACGAATGTGGAATTTGCTAATTGACTTTATCCGCGATTTCGGCCACGAGGCCGCTCGCGGAACCCGTGAGCACTGGAAGGGTTTACTTATTTTTGCAGCGGTTTCTTTCTGCATCTTCATTTTGATAATTGTCTTGCTGCTTAAAGCCACAGCTAATTATCAATTTTGCGCCATGTGTCATAACATGAACACCTACATTGAATCCTGGAAGCAGTCCTCGCATAAGGATGTGAGCTGCCTGGAGTGCCATTTTGAACCCGGCGTCTGGGGCGAACTCAAAGGCAAATGGAAGGCCCAAACCCATGTTGTCATGAAAATCACCGGCACCGCTCCGCCCCGCCCGCATACTGTAATCAGTGACGCAAGTTGCCTGCGGGAGGGTTGCCACTCAACTGCAGGGCTCGAGGAAGGTACTGTAAACTTCAAGGGTGTGGCCTTCAGCCACGACACCCATTTAAGTGAGTTGCGACGTGGTAAAAAATTAAAGTGCGTCAGCTGTCACTCCCAAATTGTTCAGGGACAGCACCTTACGGTTACCGAGACAACCTGCTTTAACTGTCATTTTTACGACAAAGAGAATCATCCGGAAATTGCAGATTGCCAAACTTGCCACACCGACTCAAAGGCTAAAATCTTTATTGATGCCAATGAAAATATGCCATTCGTTCACAAAGATTATCTCGACCGAGGCGTAAACTGTGAACAGTGCCATTTTGGCATCATTTATGGTGACGGTCACGTCATGGACAACGTCTGTGTCCAATGCCACTCCGAACCCCACCTGCTCGAGGGTAGTTACAGCAGTGAAAAGATGCATTTCAGCCATGTCACGGGGCACAAGGTCGAGTGCTTTCGCTGCCACTCCGGCATTGAGCACTATATCCCCCGAGAGAAGTCAAATAAATATCAGGAACGCCAAACCTTATTGCGAACCAAAGCACTCAATTCTGGTCTGCATTACGACAGCAACTGCGCCAAATGCCATACTTTTGGCCAGCACACCATTATCCATCAGATGTACGCCGGCGAAGGTGGCATTGAGCACAAAGCCTCTCCGAGCCCCATGTATCAGGCTCATCTTGACTGTGCCGGCTGTCACCTTGCGATCTATGATGTCAACGGCGAACCCCGCAAACTTAAACGCCAGGGATTCGACGAAATGATCAAATCCTGTTCTGAGTGCCATGGCCCTGGATACGACGATATGGCTAAGCACTGGAAAGAGGTCCTCGAACAGGAGTTGACTAAAACTGCCAAGACTCTACGCGACACTAACCAACTTCTCGCTAAAGGCGATTCAACCGATGCCATGCGGCTCTATGATATTGCCCAGAAAAATTATACCTTTGTTAAAAACAGTCACGGTATCCATAACATCGATTTCGCTTTAAGCCTGCTGGCTGATTGTCGAACTCGCTGCGAGAAAGCCAAAACCATTATCAACCCAGCCTACCAGGCCGCCGCAATAACCTCACCTTCGGGCTGTACGGATCTGTGTCACAACTGTGTTGAGTGTATCGAAACCAAACCGGTACCTTTTGGCGAAGTCCAATTCCCACATGATGTTCATGTTGTCGATGAAGGACTTACCTGTCTGGAATGTCACAGCCCACGTGAACAACACGGCCAGACAATTCTCAAAAATTGTAAGGATTGTCACCATGGTTCGGGTATGGGTGCGGTTGAATGTGCCGACTGCCACACCGCTGCTTTCAATCTTTATAAAGGGCAGAATGCCTGCGATGAGATCAGCTGTGATGTCCGCGGGACCGCTAACTCCATGGCCGCAGATGTCAGTTGCAAAGACTGTCATATCCAGGTTGAAGAGGGCGAAAGCATGACTGACGAAGCCCTCAAACAGGCCTGTATCAGCTGCCATGATGACGATCCCACTTACGGAACCATGATTGATGAGTGGCGCCAGGAAGTTGAGGCTTTAGATATTAAAACCCTGAAGAATCAGCTCCAGCAAGTACAGAAATCGGTGCTTTCGGCTATCAGAAATGGTGACTACACCTATGACGCCCAGGATTTGGTCAACAATGCTGATAAAAACCTGAAGCAGCTTCTTAACGGCAACCCGATCCACAATCTTGAATTTGCTAAAGATTTGGCAGGTAAAGTTAAAACCTTAACCGACAAGGCTCGTAAACAGTTACAACGCCACAGCACTATCAAGACCTTGGGTGACAAGGAGTACAAATATTGATGCTTTTGATTCAATCAAATAGCTAAAGCATGTGAAAAAAAAGAGGGGGATGCGACATAATGTCGCATCCCCCTCTTTTTTTTTGAAGAGT
>JANTGZ010000009.1 GCA_024762675.1 Thermodesulfobacteriota bacterium
GACGGAACGCCGAAAAAAACAGTGGTACCGGAACTATATCGAGACCCTGGTACAACGGGATATCCGCGAGCTGGCACGAATCAGCAATCTTGAGAGCATTCCGAAAATCCTTAAGCTGGCAGCGACGCAAAGTGCGCAACTTCTGAATATGAGCGCCATCGCGGCACCCTTCCAGATAACCCGCCAGACGACTGCCGCCTACTTCACCCTGCTGAAAAATATCTTTCTGGTCGATGTTCTACCGGCATGGCATAACAACCGGGGCAAACGCCTGATAAAAACCCCGAAGCTGCATATGACGGATACCGGCCTGGCGGCGATGCTGTTGGGAATGAACGCCGAACGCCTGGACGCGGATCGCGTTATGCTGGGCCTTCTGCTCGAAAGTTTCGTCTATAATGAGTTGCTCCGTCAGGCGAGCTGGGCCGACGCCGAGATCGATTTTTACCATTTCCGCGATAAAGACCAGTATGAGGTCGATATCGTCATGGAAGAAAACGGCAGTAAAATCATCGCCGTTGAAGTGAAGGCGGCGGCTACGGTTACGGAAAAGGATTTCAGGGGACTTAAGAAATTGCAGGCCACGGTCGGCGACTCGTTAAAAACGGGGATCGTTTTTTATGACGGCGACATGGTCTTGCCCTTTGGTGACCGGATGTATGCCGTACCGGTCAGCGCCTTGTGGGGAGATGTTAAATCATGAACGAAGCCGAAACCCGGGCCGAATTGATCGACCCCGCGCTGAAAGCCGCCGGTTGGGGTGTTATTGACGGCAGCCGTATCCGCCGTGAGGTGATCACGCTGGGGCGGTTGCAGGGTGCGGGGCAACGCTCAAAGCAGGAGATTGCCGATTATGTCCTGACCTATCGCGGCCAGAAACTGGCAGTGGTCGAAGCCAAGCGCCGTGATTTGCCCGATACCGAAGGGGTTGCCCAAGCCAAGAGATACGCCGAGAAGTTACAGACCCGGTTCACCTATTCGACCAACGGCGACGGCATCTATCAGATCGATATGACAACCGGCGCTGAGGGCTATATCGAGCAGTACCCAGGCCCGGACGAGTTGTGGGCTGCGACCTTTGCCGAAGAGAACGACTGGCGCAACCGTTTTGCTGCGGTGCCGTTTGAGGACAAGAGCGGTCAGTGGCAGGCACGTTACTACCAGCACAATGCGATTACGGCAGTCCTTGAAGCGATTGTCGCAGGCCGAGAACGTATCCTGCTGACCCTGGCCACCGGGACCGGCAAAACCGCCATCGCCTTTCAGATCGCCTGGAAGCTCTTCCACAGCCGCTGGACATTGGGCAGAGACGGCAAACGCCGCCCGCGCATCCTTTTCCTCGCCGACCGCAACATCCTCGCCGATCAGGCCTATAACGCTTTCTCCGCCTTCCCCGAAGATGCCCTGGTGCGGATCGATCCGGCGATTATCCGCAAAAAGGGGATGGTTCCGAAGAACGGCAGCATCTTCTTCACCATCTTCCAGACCTTCATGACCGGCACCGACGCCGAGGGCAACCCGGCTCCCAGTTTCGGTGATTATCCGCCCGATTTCTTCGACTTCATCGTTATTGACGAGTGTCACCGGGGCGGCGCCAATGACGAAAGCAACTGGCGGGAGATTATGGACTATTTCTCACCCGCCGTGCAACTGGGCCTGACCGCAACCCCAAAACGGAAAAACAACGTTGACACCTACAGCTACTTCGGCGAACCGGTCTATGTCTACTCGCTCAAGGAAGGCATCAACGACGGCTATCTGACCCCGTTTAAGGTCAGGCAGATCGCCACCACCCTGGACGACTACGTTTATACCTCGGACGACACCGTTATCGAAGGAGAGGTTGAAGAGGGCAGGATTTACGACGAGGACGATTTCAACCGCATTATCGAAATCAGGGAACGCGAAGCCTACCGGGTCAAAACCCTCCTGGAGATGATCGATCAAAGCCAGAAAACCCTGGTCTTTTGCGCGACCCAGATTCATGCTCTGGCAATCCGCGACCTGATCAACCAGATGAAAACTTCAACTGATCCGAACTACTGCGTGCGCGTAACCGCCAACGACGGCAGCGAAGGGGAACGCTGGCTTCGAACCTTTCAGGACAACGAAAAGACGATCCCGACAATCCTGACCACCTCTCAGAAGCTCTCAACCGGCGTCGATGCCCGGAATATCCGCAATATCGTCCTGCTGCGCCCGATAAAGCAGATGATCGAATTTAAACAGATCATCGGTCGCGGCACCCGGCTGTTCGACGGCAAGGATTACTTCACGATCTACGACTTCGTTGAAGCCTATAAACACTTCAACGATGAAGAGTGGGACGGAGAACCACAAGACCCGGACCCCTGCGAAAAGTGCGGCAACCATCCCTGCACCTGCGCCCGAGAAACCGGCCCCTGCAGAGTCTGTGGCAACACCCCCTGCACTTGTCCCTGTCCGGTTTGCGGTCAGCGCCCCTGCATCTGTGTGCCTGAACCCTGTGAAATCTGTGGTGAATATCCCTGCGTCTGCAAGAAAAAAACAAAACTCAAAATAAAGCTTGCCGACGGCAAGGAACGCACCATCCAGCACATTGCCGCAACCTCGTTCTGGGACCCGGATGGCAAACCGATGTCGGCGCGGGAATTTGTCGAAAAGCTCTACGGCGAGCTGCCGCACCTGTTTGAAAATGAGGATGAACTTAGAGCGCTCTGGAGCCAGCCCGAAACCCGAAGAAAATTGCTGGATGGCTTGGCGGAAAAGGGCTTCGGCGAGGAGCAGCTGAACGAAGCCCGGAAATTGTTCGATGCCGTTGATAGTGATGTCTTTGATGTCTTAGCCTATATCGCCTTCACGCTGCCACCGATAAGCCGCGAAGAACGGGTCGCAGAACACCGTGGAGATATCCTCACCAGCCATGAAGAGAAACAGCAGGCCTTCCTCGAATTTGTCTTAGGCGAATACATAAAAGAGGGCGTCAGCGAGCTCGACCCGACCAAGCTCCCCGACCTGCTCAATCTTAAATACGGCAGCATCTACGATGCCACCGAACAACTCGGCAGCGTTTCGATGATCAGGGAAACTTTTGTCGGATTCCAGGAATATCTCTATGCGCAACCGGAAGAAAGCCGCTGACCGCCGCCAACTCCCGACCACCCAAGCAAAAAAATGCCACCAACATCTACATATAGCGATACTGAATGTACGACAACAAGTACCACCCATCTCCAAACGCAAAAAAGGCTTAGCTAACAAACGCTAACTAAGCCTGTGATATTACAAGTGGGCCATCGGGGAATCGAACCCAGAACCTACTGATTAAGAGTCAGTTGCTCTGCCAATTGAGCTAATGGCCCGCAGACCTTCTCAACGATGACGAGTCATCAAAAAGGTTGAGGGTTTGTAGTAGAGATGAGAAATCTTGTCAATCTCTTTTTGCGAGCTGATGCAAAAAGAGATTGACCGCAAAAGACAATCTTCTTGCGGTCACAAAAAAGATAGAAATTAGTACATTGAAAGATACTCGTCAAGTTCCCAGTCGGTAACTGCAGTCCTGAATTTATCCCACTCGACTTGCTTGTAACCCACATATTTTTCAAAAATATGATCGCCCAGGGTTTCGCGGCCAATCGGATTTTCTTTGAAAGCTTCAAGTGCTTCCAAAAGGGATGCCGGCATATTATCGATATTGGCAGCCTCTTTTTCAGCCGGGGTCATATCGAAGATATTGACATTGACCGACGGCGGGGTCTCAAGATTATTCTTAATCCCGTCAAGACCACAGTTGAGCATCATGGCAAAGGCCAGATAAGGGTTACAGGTTGGATCGGGACAACGCACCTCAACCCGAGTACCAAGACCACGGGAAGCTGGAATCCGCATCAGAGCGCTACGGTTGTTAGCTGACCAGGCGACATAAACCGGGGCTTCATAGCCGGGTACCAAACGTTTATAAGAATTAACCAGGGGATTGGTGACAGCTGCAAATGCACGCGCATTCTTAGCCATCCCAGCGATATACTGATACGCAACCTTACTTAGTTCAAGTTCACCATCAGCATCATAAAAAACGTTGTTGCCTTCAAGATCGAAAAGCGACTGATTAGTATGCATCCCGGAACCGTTGATCCCGAAAACCGGTTTCGGCATGAAGGTGGCGTGCAGACCATATGATTTGGCAATGGTTTTAACAACCCATTTGAAGGTCACGGTATTGTCGGCGGCAGTCACCGCATCGGCGTACTTGAAATTAATTTCATGCTGTCCTTCGGCCACTTCATGGTGGGAGGCTTCAATCTCGAAGCCCATTTTTTCGAGGGTATCAATAATTTCACGACGACACTCAATGCCATCGTCTTCGGCATCAACACTGAAATAACCGGCATTATCGTGAGTAACCGTTGTCGGACCGTACTCATCCGTTTCAAACAGGAAAAACTCACATTCAGTGCCGACATTCATGGTGTAACCCATCTTTGCGGCCTCTGCCATGACCCGTTTCAGATTAACCCGAGGACAGCCAACAAAAGGACTGCCATCATTTTTATGAACATCGCAGATAATCCGAGCCGTCGACACCCCTTCTTTATTACGCCAGGGCATAACACAGAAAGTGTCATAGTCGGGAATCAAATACATATCGGATTCCTGAATCCGGGCAAACCCATCTATAGAGGAGCCATCGAACATCATCTTACCATCGAGGGCTTTCTCTAGTTGGCTCAGCGGGATCGCGACGTTTTTCATGATGCCGAAAATATCGACAAACTGGAGGCGAAAAAAACGTACATTCTTCTCTTTAACAATTTCTAAAATCTCTTCCCTGGTCATCTCTCTACTCCTTTTTTTAAATAGATTATAAAAATCAATGGCATACCTGGATTTATCAGTAGCCTACTAAACATATTCCACCAGAATAATCAAGCAAAAGCACCCTCAATCTATTTAACCAATTGCATCGGCCCCGGTTTCTCCTGTGCGAATACGAATACACTGTTCCAATGGATGTACAAAAATTTTACCGTCACCAATAACCCCACTCCGTGAGGCCTTAATTATCGCATCTACAGTTTCTTGAACAAAACCTTCGTTAACCGCTATCCGGACACATACCTTTGGCAACAAATTAACCTCAAAAGTGCGGCCTCTATAGGACTCAATATAGCCCATCTGCTGCCCGCAACCTTTGACTCGGAAAACAGTCATTTTAGTGACCCCAACCTCCCTCAACTCCTTCTTTACAAGCTGCAACTTATCGGGCTGAATAATAGCCTCCACCATCTTCATAAAAATATCTCCTTGAATTTCTCGACCTTTATAGATCTTTGCCTATAAAGCCTCTTCCGGTCGGGATTCAACATGATGAATCGCCAGATCAGGCCCCATCATCTCTTCCTGTTCTGTCAATCGGATACCAACAGTCACTTTCAGCACCCCGTAGATCAACGCACTAATCACAAAGGCATAAAGAATTGCCGAAAAGGTACCCACCAACTGAGAAACGAAGGAGACTCCGCCGCGCCCGCCCATAAACTCAAGACCGAACAAACCCGCCGCCAAACCGCCCCACGACCCACATAGTCCGTGCAAAGGCCAGACGCCCAAAACATCATCAATTTTCAATCGCTCCGTCACCCATTGATAACCATAAACAAAAATAGCCCCGGCAATCCCACCGACTGCTAAAGCCCCAGCCGGATGATAGAGATCACTGCCCGCACAAACTGCCACCAACCCTGCCAATGCTCCATTATGGGTAAATCCGGCATCGTTTTTGGAAAGCAACATCCCCGCCAAAATACCGCCGACCATCGCCATCAGTGAGTTGATTGCAACCAGCGACGAAATAGCTCCAAGACTACCGGCACTCATAACATTAAACCCAAACCAGCCGACACAGAGAATCCAACTTCCTAACGCCAGGAACGGAATACTGCTGACTTTAATCGGCGCACTATCACCGTAAAAAGTATAACGTTTCATACGCGGGCCGAGCAAAAGTACGGCCGGCAAAGCGAACCATCCACCCAGAGAATGAACCACTACAGAGCCGGCATAATCATGAAAAGGCAATCCGGCCCAACCTGACAACCACGAATTTTCTCCAAAAATCGGCAATTGGCCCCACACCGCCGCCTCAAACAAAGGATACGCCAATCCCACCAGAATAGCACCAGCCAAGGTGTTAGTCCAAAATTTTGAACGTTCAGCAACTCCTCCTGAAATAATTGCTGGGATACAGGCAGCAAAGCCCAACAACAGAAAAAACCTAACCATGGTTACCTGACCATCAACAATCAAGACATCAGCTGACTGCCAGAAATTGAAACTTTTGATACCATAAGCAATGGGAAAGCCGACAGTAAAGTAGACAACTGTTGAAATCGCCCATTCAAAAATAATTTTATTAAGTGCGTTAACCTGACTCTGATGCCGCACCGACCCTACTTCCAAAAAGGCAAAACCGGCATGCATCGAAAAAATCATTACCGCACCTAACAAAAGAAAGAGCACATCCGTACTCTGACAAAGGGCCTGATAACTACCACTATCCATCAAATCCAGCTCCTCTTATTCATTTTATAAATTATAACTATTTTCGGGGAACATAAATCTACAATACCAACCGCAAAAAACTTTCCCGTCAAATTGCGTCGCAACCACTCTCGTCCGTGCGAATCCGAATACAACGCTTCAATTCGGTGACAAATATTTTACCGTCACCGATCCGACCATCACCATGTTTTGCAGAGCGCAAAATCGCTTCGATTGCGACATCAACAAACTCATCGTTACAGGCAACATCAAGCCTTACTTTGGGTAATAAATTGGGCATCACCTTCTGTCCCCGATAAAGCCTTTCGCTGTCTTGCTGGTCCTGGTGTTGACCATGCCCAGTTACACGGCTTGTGGTAATTCGCGTGATGCCGGCCACAACCAGCTCTTCTCTTACTTCATCCAGTTTATCCGGCTGGATTATCGCTGTTACTAGTTGCATATCATACCTCTATTTTTCAATTGAGATTTATCAGGCCATATCCGTGTTCGCCATGCAAGGCATGATCCATTCCCGATTTTTCAGCATTTTCAGCCAAACGGAAACCCACTGTCTTTTCAACCATAATAATTAGAATCCCACTAACGACTACACTATAAAGGATGGTTGCGGCCACAGCCTTAAACTGCACCAACAATTGCTGAATAACGGTCCAGCTTCCGCCGGCCCCTGCGGCAGCATCCTGCATCCAGCTTTCGCGAATAAAGAAGACCAAAGTTAACGCCCCGAAAACTCCGGCAACGCCATGGATTCCGAAGGCATCAAGGCTGTCATCATACCCCAATTTTTCCTTGAGAAAGAGCCCAAGATAGCAAACTAAAGAAGCGCCCATACCGAGAATTATGGCTCCGCCGGGTTGTACCACACCAGCCGCCGGAGTAATCACCACAAGCCCAGCTAAGATACCACTGACAATTCCCAAAGTAGTGGCCTTCCCCAGGTGGACAGCCTCAATAATAAGCCAAGCTGTAGCTCCAGCCGCTGCTGCCACCTGTGTCACGGTCAGGGCCCGAGCCGTGTCCAGACCGCTGGAGACCGCACTACCGGCATTAAAACCAAACCAACCAACCCACAGAAGTCCGGCTCCCATCAGGGTCATAACCAGATTATTGGGGTGCATCGCCGTACTCGGATAACCGCGCCGAGATCCAAGATAGAAGGCTGCCACCAAACCACTGACCCCGGCAGAAATATGAACTACAGTACCGCCGGCAAAATCGATAGCGCCATCTGCGCCTAAATTAAAAATCCAGCCATCCGGGGCCCAGACCCAGTGGCAGAGCGGGTTGTAGATAAGGATACTCCAGAGCACGATATAGAGACAATAGCCGCGAAAAGTAACCCGTTCGGCGAAAGCACCGGCGATCAGAGCTGGTGTGATAATCGCAAATTTCCCCTGGAACATGGCAAAAACATACTCCGGAACACCTGCTTCCAGAATTACATTGTCAATCCCCCGTAAAAGGAAGTAGTCCGGATTCCAGCCACACCAGCCGCCCAAAACTCCTTTTCCAAAAGACATCGAGTATCCCAGAACCACCCACAATACTCCGATAATCCCCATCGCGGCAAAGCTGTGCATCATGGTTCCTAGAACATTTTTGGTTCGCACCAGACCGCCATAAAACATTGCCAGACCCGGAACCATCAGCAGAACCAGAGCCGTAGAGGTCAACATCCAGGCCGTAGTACCGGTGTCAACCGCCACAACCTCCTCTCCAGCCATAAGGGTTCCGGCCGACAACAGGAGAAAAACCAGTCCCCAACAGATTGTCAACGGGTCCCACAGATGCTTTATAAATCTTGCCACTCTACAACTCATAACACTCTCCCGGAGAAAATTATTTTTCAGATTGCGGGTGTTTATAGCAGAGGGCGTGCCAGAACTGATAAATTGTCAAAAAAAGATTAATAACTATCTTGAAAGCTGATACAGTTGGCTATAAAATGTTCACAACAACAAGCAAGAGACATTTTCACACATGAAAAAGGCGACACAATATTGTGTCGCCTTTAAAGACAAGTGAAGCGCGAGACATACCAATCAAGTTTTCTCAATAAAAATATCTTAGTCTTTTCAATGCCTTATGGAGGATGATACATTTTTGTTGTTTTAAATACTACACAGCGATACATTTATGAATCACTTTTTCACTTTAACACCACTGTATTTCTTATAGTTGATACCATGATTGGTGATCTTGTATTGAATCACCCGCTTGGTGGTACCTAACAGTTTTGCCGCCTTGGTCTGATTGCCTCGAGTCTTTTTCAGAGCTTCGACAATAAGAGTAGTCTCGTAAGCCTTGACCATTGACTGAAAGGTGGCCCCGGTTTCACCTGCCGGATCACCATCATCACCCGCTGCCGACACCTGCAGCGAGGGAGGCAGTTGGTAGCCGTGGATAATTCCGTCAGTGGCCAGAATCATGGCCCGTTCAAGACAGTTCTGAAGTTCCCGAACATTTCCCGGCCAGTGATAGGAGATCAACAGATCAAGTGCCGAAGAGTCGATCCTGGAAATTTTACAACCCATTTTTTCGCCCAGCTTCTGAACGAAGAAATCGGCCAACAGAATAATATCGGCCCCACGCTCACGTAAGGGTGGCAGATGTATGGGGAAGATACTGAGGCGATAGAAAAGATCGGAACGAAAACGACCGGCAACAACCTCTTTTTCAAGGTCACGGTTGGTCGCAATAATAACCCGAGCATCAGTTTTAATGGTTTTTCCACCACCAACCCTCTCGAACTCACCCTCTTCCAAAACCCGCAAGAGCTTAACCTGGGAAGCAAGCGGTAACTCACCGATTTCATCAAGAAAAATGGTGCCCCCCTTAGCCAATTCAAATTTACCAATACGCTTCTCGATGGCTCCGGTAAAGGCTCCCTTCTGGTGTCCGAAAATTTCGCTCTCAACCAGATTTTCGGGAATTGCACCACAGTCAAGCCGAGTCATCGGTTTATCACGCCGCGGACTTCGATAGTGGATTTCGCTAGCAACCAACCCTTTACCGGTTCCGGTTTCACCGGTAATCAAAACTGTGGTCATGGTCTGGGCTACCTGATCGATCTGTTCAGCCACCAAACGCATCGAGTTAGCATTACCAACAACGGTTCCCATCGGCCCATGCCGGCCAATCGCTTCGCGCAGGCGGGCGTTCTCCTCCTGTACTCGACGCGTGTGGACGCGTGGAGCCAGAAGATTGGCGACAACCTCAAGAAAGGCGATTTCACCCGGCAGATCGGCCCCTTTGGCGGCCCTGTCAACCGACAGCGCCCCCACAGTTTGACCGGCAAACTTCATCGGCACACAGAGAAAAGCCAGGGTCGAACGGTCGATTTCGCGCCGGGCACCGGAACGGTCAAGAAACAGCGGTTCCTGATCAAGACGGGGAATCGCAATCGGCCTGCCGGTAGCCACCACTCGACCGGTAATCCCTTCACCAAGACGATAATAAACAGGCTCTGACGTGTCAGGGATGCCATAAGTAATATCAACATGGACCTGCTCAAGATCACGACGATAGAGCGAAATCATACCCCGTTTCATACCGGTCAGTCGGGCCAAACGCACTAAAATCGTCTCCATAGTGCTTTGAAAATCGCTCTCTCCAGCCAGAAGCTGGGCAATTTTCGCAAGCGCAGCAAAATATACCTGCAGAGAATCAGTCATTAATCCGACCCCTTTCCACAATCAGCTGATATGCTAAGACCAGCCGGCAGAGTTAAAGGTTGCGGCTCTTCATTTACCATTTTCACTCGCCCTCTAACTGTAATCCCTGAAGAAAAAGTTATATCTCCCTTAACTTTCAAGGAGTCGCAATCAAACAGAGAAGGTACCCCCTCTGGGAAACGCTGGTCAAAGTCGCCAACCAAACGGTAAAAATCGGGGTCGAGATTGACGACCGGTCCGCATCCGGCACCAGGGGCCAAGGTCACGGTAAAATCGTCCTTGAGAAGGTAAGCATCGGAGCGCACAGCGAGCAGATCGTCGGTGGTTTTAACCGGCGAAAAGCGACGCCGCGGCACCCGCAGAGCCAGGGCTCCGTCAAAGACCCCGATCGCAGCCCCCATGGCCGTTTCAAGCTGCAAGATCGGAGTCGACCCGGGATTACGGGGATCGACCGGCTTGCAATTACAAATCAACGGCAACTCAAGAAGATTGTCGCAGTCGGCCAGCCTTTTTTCCAAGGCCACCAGATCAAGCCACAATGAGTTTGTATTAAAATAGCGGTAACGTTCAATATCCTGAAAAGCATTCCGCTCAGCAGTCGGACACTGAGCCGCTTCCCGCAGTAGCAAACCTCCATCCAGGCGACGCCGAGCCAGATGCCCGCCTTTACGATCAGCTTGAGTGCGGTCAGCAACCTCCATCATAAAGGGCGCCTGTTCACGAACAAAATAGCCGAGGATGGCGGGATCGAGTACGGCCCCAAGGTTATCGGCATTACTGACAAAAGCGTAACGATAACCGGCACTCCGTAAAGCCTCAAAAACCCCGCTGGTAACCAGAGCCGCATAGAGGTCGCCGTGACCCGGCGGACACCATTCTAATTCGGAAGCCGGGCAATAGTTGACCGGCAGCAGGGTATCCTGACAAATCTTGGGAATTTTATGTTGGAGAAAATCTCGCGGCAAGCCAAAGTCAGAAAGCTCCGGATATGTATCAAGTCGGGCCAGCGAATCGTGGCGCGTGGCAAAACTGTTCATCAGCAACAGAGGAACTTTGGCGGCCAATGCTTGACGCGCTATAATATCAAGAAAGGTCAAACCTTCTTTAACGACCAACAACGATTTTGCCTGCTCTAACCCCATACTGGTGCCCAGACCACCGTTCAGCTTTATCAGTACCGTTTTAGAAAGCGCCTGCTGGCCAATCTCAAGGCACTCAGGATCAAGATCTTCAGCATCGGGAAGCTCACGCACCGGCACAATTTCACTCTCGGAAAGCTCACCACTTTCACCCGCCAGAAGTCGCCGGAAATAGAGCCCCAGCATCTCAGTAGCCAATTGCGGCATCCCGGCTTCCTGCATACGCTCAGCCAAAGGGGTAAATTTTTCAAGAAATCCAGTCACACTCACTCCTTATTTTCGGCATTTTTCAGAGCTCTCTGCAAGGCCTTAAAATGGACATCGGCGGCCAGGTGAATCGGACTTTTTCCCCAGAGCGGGTCCCAACCGGCAGGATCGGCACTACATTGAAACTGCACATCAAGCCCATAACGGGTTGCAATCTCAAAAACTTCCATACCGATCAGTTTTTCCAGAGCTCTCCAGGTCGCACCACATGGCGCGCCGCGTAGCACTTTAATTGCTTTTAGTTTACCATCCTCAACCTCGACTTCGAGCTCCGGGGTGCCATAACGTTCGCCATACTCGCCCAGCCAGACCAGCCGGGGCAGAGAGCATCATATCGGCGGAGTCGCTACTTGCGGACTTGCTGGATACTTTTTCGTTGAAGCCACAAAAGGTATATTCTCTTCTTGACAACGACGCAAAAGTTCTGCCGAAAGATCGGGGTGGCGCAAAAAACCAAGCACCAGATCCGCATTTAAATCTTCCGGCAGATATTTTTCCGGGTCATCAATTAAAGAGGGCAGCGGTTCATCCACCGAAAACACCTCAAGCTCAAAACAGCCTGGCGCATAGAGCTCAATTCCGGCAATCTTTTTTTCACCGCTGCCCCGCTCCTGGAAAACCATGACCCGTTGCACCGAACCATGCCGGCATTCATCTCCCATATTTTCAACTCCTGCAAAGAATAGTTTTTTTTTAATTAGACCACAACTTTCTGGCTTGTTATAACAGTCTGATTTTACAGCTTTAATCACGTTATTTTAGAGTTTGATTTTATTTTTCCTTTCTCTGCGTCTTTGCGTCTCTGCGGGAAAACGCTTTTTATCTCCCAGACGCAAACAACGCCCGCATTAGCCATTTTGATTCGCTTTTGTATCACGCATATCACTCGATAGCAAAAGATTATTGACAGCCTAACGAAAAAAAGGCAGAGAAGAGATCAAACTACCTATTGGGAGAAGAATATGAAATTGGCACAATTTTTTCACAATACAGAACTTCGTCTGGGAATAGTTAAGCAAGAAGAACTCCTCCCGTTATCATTTGCCGGCGATATCCACGCCTGGCTTGCAGCCGGCAAACCCTTGTCAACAACCGGACCAACCCTCCCCCTGGCCCAAATCAAGCTGGCCGCTCCCGTAAATCGACCGGGCAAAATTATCGCTATCGGCTTAAATTATGCCGAACATGCGGCTGAAGGCAAGCGCGACAATCCCGAAAACCCCCTGATCTTCGCCAAATTCCCAAGCTCTATTATTGGCCCTGATGCAGACATCATATGGTCTTCGAAAATCACCAAAAAGGTCGATTTTGAGGCAGAGCTGGCGGTTATCATCGGTGAAAGAACCACCTCTTGCCAACCCGAAGAAGCTCTTTCTAAAGTTTTCGGCTACACCTGCGGCAATGATGTCAGTGCCCGTGATCTTCAATTTGGCGACAAACAGTGGGTTCGCGGCAAATCCCTTGACACCTTCTGTCCCCTAGGGCCCTGGCTGATAACCGCCGACGAACTCAAAGATCCGCAAAAACTGGCAATCCAATCCCGCCTTAATGGCAATATCATGCAAAAAAGCAATACCAACTCCATGATCTTTCCGGTCGCCGAGCTGATAAGCTTTTTAAGCCACCACTTCACACTTGAGCCCGGCGATGTGATCATGACCGGTACCCCGAGCGGGGTCGGTGTCTTCCGCGAACCCCCGATTTTTATGCAGGATGGCGATGTTATTGAAATTGAGATCGAGGGTATCGGCACTCTGAAAAACCGGTGTCGCATTAAAAACTAATGCGAGAGTGAGCCTTACAACAAAAATCTTATTCCACCACGAAGACACGAAGAGCGCGAAGAAAAGCACGTTTCATCTTCGTGTTCTTCGTGTCTTCTTGGTAAACATTCCCATTTTTTATGACGAATTTTCAGCAATAAGCCACGGCCCTGGACCTAGTCCTGCAACCCAAAGCCCGCATTGAGATAAGAGATGATCAAAGAAGAGATAATAATCGTCGATGATGAAGCGGGGATGCGTAATTTTCTCAGTAAACTGCTGATCTCTCAAGGCTACAAAGTAACGACCTGGGGCTCTGCCGCCGCTTTTCTTGAAGCCCTCAAAGAGAAAAATAACCGCCCTGTTCTGGCAATTATCGACTACCGGCTCCCCGACAGTGATGGCAGCCAGCTGCTGCAACAACTCGTCCCTAGCTACCCCGATTTGAAATCAATCATTATCACCGCCTATGGCGATGTCCAGCTTGCCGTCGAGACCATGAAACTCGGAGCTGATGATTTTCTCGCCAAACCTTTCAGTGGCGCTGAAATTCTGCAGGCGGTCAACAAAGTTCTCGAACCACTGCGCCTGAAAAAAGAGAATGAACTTTTGCGCTGGCAACTTGAAGCTGGAGCCCAAACCCCCTCACTGATCTACAAAAGCAAAGTTTTTGCAAACACGATTGCGCTGGCCAAGAGAGTTGCGTCATCTTCTGCCACCGTACTTTTGACCGGAGAGTCAGGCACCGGCAAAGAGGTTATCGCAGCTCATATCCACAAACATGATCCCAGCCGCTCGCAAGCCCCTTTTCTCGCAATAAACTGTGGCGCCCTGACCGACAACCTCCTTGAAAGCCAGCTTTTCGGCACCACCAAAGGAGCTTACACCGGAGCCGAAAAAGATACGCCCGGCCTTTTTCGAGCGGCCGATCAGGGCACCCTCCTGCTCGACGAAATTGCCGACACCTCACCCGCCCTGCAACTGAAACTACTTCGGGTTCTTGAAGCCCGAGAGGTCACCCCGGTCGGCAGCACTCAATCCTATGCCGTTGACGTCAGAATTATCGCCGCGACCAACAAGGATCTTAAAAAAGAGGTTGCCGCCGGGCGCTTCCGCAACGACCTTTACTACCGGCTCCAGGTTTTTACGATTGACCTTCCTCCACTCAGGCAGCGCCCTGATGACATCATACCCCTGGTTGAATACTTCCTGGCCTGGTATACGGTCAGAGAGGGCCACTGTCCAATCAAGATCGACCCTGAAATTATCCCTGTCCTTGAAACCTACTGCTGGCCGGGAAATGTCAGAGAGTTGCGAAACCTGGTTCATCGCGCTGTAATTCTGGCTCAAGGAGACCGCTTTGACTCCAGCCTGCTGCCCTTTTTTACAAACACCTCCGGGCCTGCAACCGAACCCCAAAACAGCCATGACAACAAAAATCCTGCGGACCGTCTGGCTTCGCTCAATGAGATTGAGCTTGAGTACATCAGCAAAGTCTACGAACAACTTCAACATGACCGTAAAAAAACCGCTGAAGTTCTCGGAGTCTCCGAGAAAACCTTGGGTCGTAAGTTAAAACAACTCAGAGAAGAGAAAAAGATCGCGTAACTCAATGACCAGATGATGAATAAAAAACGCAAATTCTTCTCCATCAAATGGAAACTTACCCTGGCTAATGTTCTTTTGCCGCTTTTGACCATGACCCTGGCCACGGCTTTCGCCATCCACACAATCGACGGATTTATCTCGCGCCAGGCCCAAAACAAGATCATCAACGATCTCAACTCAGCCCATGAGATCTATTATTCAAGTCTAAAATGCCTTAAAGAGAAGATCAACCGCGGGGCCACATCTTACTCTCTGGTCAAGGGTCTCATCGAAAACGACCCGGCAGCCCTGAAACGCGAGCTGCAAGGCCTGATGCAGCGTGAAAAATTTACTCTTTTGACCCTGACCGACAGTTCCGGCAAAGTCATCATGCGGGCCAGCAACCCGAATTTCAACAACGACAAGCCCGATCTGCCCCTTCTTGCCGAAGCTTTGATCGGCAACCCCGGCGTCAGCACCGAAACCCTGGCGATCGAAAAACTGAAACCGGAAAACAACAACCTGCAACACCTGGTTGACATTAAACTTATCTTAACTCCCAGAGCCCGTAAAACTAAACTCACGCATATGAAGAGGGGCATGCTCATGCTTGCGGCCTGGCCGGTACATGACCCTCAAGGAAACATAATCGGGGCCCTCTACGGCGGCAGATTACTTAATCGCCACAACCTGATGGTCGACAAAATCAAGCAGGTCATCTTCTCTAACGCCGCTTTTTCGGGCCAGGATATCGGTACCGTTACGATTTTTCAAGATGATGTCCGCATCGCCACCAACGTTCTTGATTCATCGGGAAACCGGGCTCTCGGAACCCGGGTCTCAAAAGAGGTCTACGACAAAGTCGTGATAAACCGCCAGAAATGGACCGACCGGGCCTTTGTTGTCAACAACTGGTATATCAGCGCCTACGAACCGATCTACAACTCTAAAGATAAGGTTATCGGCATTCTCTATGTCGGCATGCAGGAAAAGCCTTTTCTCGACTTTCGCAACAATGTCATAACGACCCTGCTGATCATCCTGACAGGAGGTGCAATCCTGACTTTTCTCGTCATCTTTTTCTATGCCTCCAATTTTTCACGACGCATTCGGAATATGCGGGAAGAGCTTAAAAAAGTATCACTGGGCCATTTCAAAACTGAGGTCAGGAGGCGGGGTAATGATGAACTCAGTAATCTTGCCTCAAGTTTTAACGAGATGATAAAAGCCCTGCGTGAACGCGACGATTCGATTGAGCAACTCCACCGTGAACTAGAAAACAAGGTCTCCCAGAGAACGACTGAGCTTGAAACCAGAAACCTCGAACTGACCGAGATGAAACACCATCTGCTTGAGATGATGGGCGATAAAAAGGCGATCAATTACCGCCTCGAGGAGTCTCTGCAACATCTCCAACAGGCTCAACAGCAACTCGTCCGCTCGGGTAAACTGGCCGCTCTGGGCAGTCTCGTTGCCGGGGTTGCCCACGAGATAAACAACCCGGTCAACATCATCTCCGGCAACCTTGAACTGCTCGAAATGAACCCCGAGATCAAGCAACGTTTTGCCACTGAGATTGAACTTATCACAAACCAGACCACCAGAATCAAAAAGATCATCGGTAATATGCTGGGCTTTGCCCGAGTCCGTCAAACCTCACTGAAAGAGATCGACATCAATATCATTATCAAACAGATCATAACCCCACTACAACCTCAACTTGAAACGCTTAACATCTCTTTAGAGACCCGGCTCATGGCCGCTTCACCAATGATTTCAGACGAAGAGAGCCTTTCCCAGATCATCACCAACCTCTTTTGCAACAGTCTCCAGGCGATGCCGGATGGCGGCCATATAGCCGTAACCACCAGAGAGGATCAAGGGTGCGTTGAGATAATCCTCAGTGACAGCGGTTGCGGCATGACGCCGGAACAGGTCGAAAATATGTTCAACCCCTTTTACAGCACTAAAGCCGAAGGTACCGGCCTCGGCCTTTCGATCGGCTACGAACTGCTGCGCAGCTTAGGCGGCGACATCAATGTCGAGAGCACACCAGGTCAAGGCACAACCATAACGATCACTCTACCCACCAACCAGCTCTTCCTCTTTGCGGACAAATAGTCCGCAAAGAGACAAAAGTTCCCAGACAAAATTGCCGGCCGGAGATCCGGGTCTGCGAAAAAAGCTGTATCACGCTGCCAATAAGCCTCATCCCCACACCCTAAAGTGCCATTTTTTTAAGACTTTTGCAAAATGCCACGACAAACACCAAAAGAAGACCTTTAAAATACGGTATACAAGTTGCGGAGATTCACACCCCCAAGCGAAATATACGCTCTTTTAAGCTTTTGTCATTCTGGAAACTGGAGAGGAGAACCAAAAGATGCAAGTCAGTCGCAGATCATTCCTGAAGATATCGGGCGGCGCGGTTATGGCGAGCGGTATCGGCTTAAGCCTGAAACCGGTCAAAGCCCATGCCGAACCCCTGAAAATCCGTTATGCCACCGAAACAACCACGATCTGCCCCTATTGTGGGGTCGGTTGCGGTATTATTGTTGCGGCTCGCAACGGCAAGATTATCAATACTGAGGGCGACCCAGATCACCCAATCAACCAAGGGTCCCTCTGCAGCAAGGGAGGTTCAATCTCGCAACTTTCAGTCAACAAAAACCGCCTCGACAAACCCCTATACCGGGCTCCTTTCAGTAAAGAGTGGAAAACGGTCACCTGGAACTGGGCTCTTGATAAAATTGCAGCCAACGTTAAAAAAAGCCGCGATAAGAGTTTCACATTCAAAAACAGTAAAGGTCAAACCGTTAACCGGACAACCTCAATTGCCTCTGTCGGCAGTGCCGCTCTTGACAATGAAGAGTGCTTTATCTATCAAAAATTCTTACGCAGTTTGGGCCTCGTCTACATCGAACACCAGGCCCGAATATGACACTCCGCCACTGTAGCGGCTCTGGCAGAGTCGTTTGGACGCGGAGCGATGACCAATCACTGGAACGATATCGCAAACAGTGACTGTATCCTCATCATGGGCAGTAACGCGGCTGCCAACCACCCGATCTCATTTAAATATGTTACCAAGGCCCAGGAAAACGGGGGCAAACTGATCAGCGTCGACCCTCGTTACACCCAGACTTCATCAAAATCCGACATCTATGCCGCCCTCCGTTCCGGTACCGATATCGCTTTCTTAGGCGGCATGATCAAATACCTGCTCGACCACAATCTGATCCAGAAAAAATATGTCCAACACTATACCAACGCAACCTTTCTGGTTAACCCCGCTTTCAAGATGCCGGGCGAAAATGACGGTGTCTTCTCAGGATTAAAGGATTTCAAATACGATAAATCAACCTGGTCTTTTCAAACCGATACTGATGGAATCGTCAAAAGAGACCTCTCCCTGCAGGATCCCAACTGCGTCTACCAGCTTCTGAAAAAACAGTACTCCCGCTACACCCCTGAGGTCGTCAGCAAAATCACCGGAACGCCTCCGGAAAAATTGCTGGAGATCTACAAAGAGTACACCGCCACCGGCGCCGTTGGTAAGGCCGGCACGATTATGTATGCCATGGGTTGGACCCAGCACACCGTCGGCGTCCAGAATATCAGAGCTATGGCGATAATCCAGCTTCTGCTCGGCAATATGGGGGTTACCGGCGGCGGCGTCAACGCCCTGCGCGGCGAATCTAATGTCCAGGGGTCAACTGACCACTGCCTGCTTTTTCACATTCTGCCCGGATATCTGAAAACCCCGAAAGCATCACAAGCGACCCTGATCGACTACAACAACAAGTACACTCCTTCCACGAAAGAGGCCAACAGTCTCAACTGGTGGAAGAATTATCCCAAATATTCAGCCAGCCTGCTGCGCGCCCACTACGCCGGCAGCACTTCTCTGGAAGAGGCTTACAGCTATCTGCCAAAGCTCGATGACGGCGCCAACTACTCCTGGCTGAGTCTTTTTGACCAGATGCATCAAGGCAACTTCGAAGGTTTTTTTGCCTGGGGCCAGAACCCCGCCTGCAGCGGGGCGAGTTCCAATAAAACCCGGGCCGCCCTGGCTGAGCTTGAGTGGATGGTCAACGTTAACCTCTTCGACAATGAGACCGGTTCCTTCTGGAAAGGTCCCAACGTGAACCCGGAAAAGATCAAGACCGAAGTTTTCATGCTCCCCTGTGCTGCCTCTATGGAGAAAGAGGGCAGTATCACCAACAGCGGGCGCTGGATGCAGTGGCGCTACAAGGCCGTCAACCCTCCGGGTCAGGCACGGCCCGATGGTGAGATTATCACTGAACTCTACTACCGGGTCAAAGATCTTTATGAAAAAGAGGGCGGCCCGCTGGCTGAAGCGATCACTAATCTCTCCTGGGATTATGGCCCGAAAGGGGGTGATGGCCGCATTCGTCACCTCGACACCCACATGGTCGCCAAGGAGATCAACGGCTACTTCCTTAAAGATACCGTCGTTAAAGGTAAAACCTTTAAAAAAGGAACTCTGGTTCCAAGTTTTGCCTACCTCCAGGATGATGGCTCCACCTCTTCCGGTAACTGGCTCTACTGCAACTCTTACACGGAAAAAGGTAATATGGCGGCCCGCCGCAATAAAAAAGATCGCTCCGGCGTTGGTCTCTACTCGGAGTGGTCCTGGTGCTGGCCGGTCAACCGGCGAATCATCTACAATGGGGCCTCGGTTGACCCCGATAGCGGTCAACCCTGGGATAAAAAAGATCCGGTTATCCTCTGGAACGGCGCGAAATGGGTCGGTGATGTCCCCGATGGCGTCTCTCCCCCCGGAGGCGGACGTAAACCTTTCATCATGAAACCGCACGGCGTCGCCAGCATCTTCGGGCCCGGACGCGCGGATGGACCATTTCCGGAACACTACGAACCGCTTGAATGCCCGGTAGAAAAAAACCCTCTCTCACCGCAGATGACCAACCCGGTCATCAAACGCTGGGACAAAGAGGGTTCGGGCACCGATGTCGATGCCCGGGCAACCTGTGATCCCCGCTTTCCTTTTGTCTGTACGACCTACCGGGTCAGCGAACATTGGCAGACCGGCCTCATGACCCGTTGGTGTCCATGGCTGGCCGAAATGCAGCCCGGCCTCTTTATTGAAATGAGTAAAGAGTTGGCCAAACTTAAAGGAATAAAATCTGGAGATCTGGTGACTGCAAATTCGATTCGTGGCCAGGTTGAAGCTGTGGCCATAGTCACACCCAGATTCAAACCTTTCAAGATTGATGGTAACACAGTTCATCAGGTTGGCATCCCCTGGCATTTCGGCTGGGTCACAACCAAGATGCGAGAATATGTTCATGGCGACAAAAAACCGGAAGTTTTTACTTCCGGAGACTCTGCCAATCTGCTGACCCCGTTCATCGGTGACGCCAACACCATGATTCCGGAAAGTAAGGCCTTCATGGTCAATGTCAAAAAGAAGGGGGTGTAAATAATGTCTAAAAAAATTAAACTCTACGATGCCACCAAATGTACCGGCTGCCGGGGCTGTCAGTTGGCCTGCAAACAGTGGAACGATCTACCGGCGGACCAGACCGAAAACCGGGGCAGTTATCAGAATCCCCAAAGTCTCAACCCGAATACCTGGCTCTTGATGCATTTTGACGAAGTCGATGCCGGTGCCGATGGGGTTAAGTGGATTTTTCGCAAAGATTCCTGTATGCACTGTAGCGATGCGGCTTGTGTTAGAGTCTGCCCGAGCGGCGCATTAACCCACACTAAATATGGTACGGTGGCCCTCGACCATAAAAAATGTATCGGCTGCAAGGAGTGTGTTACGGTCTGCCCGTTCAATGTCCCGCAATACGATCCCAAAACTGAAAAAGTCGCCAAATGTGACATGTGCTTCTCTCGCCTTGAGAGTAACCTGGAACCGGCCTGCGTCAAAGCCTGTCCGACTGGAGCCCTGCAATTTGGTGACGAAGAGGAGATGCGAGAGGTAATCAAAAAACGCATGGCCGCCTTGAAAGGCAAAGGCCACCTCTACGGTGACAAATTTGTCGGCGGCACCCACATGCTCTATATCCTGCCCGAGCAACCGGTTCATTACGCCGGCCTGCCGCAAAACCCGATGGTCCCAGCTTCACTGGTAGCCTGGAAAGATTGGCTCAAACCTTTAAGTTTGATCGCCCCCGGTGCCGTGCTGGCGGGAACTTTTCTCCACTACCTGACCAAAGGCCCCAAAGACGTACGCAAGTCTTTGCCTGAAACAAAAGGAGATGCCTAAAATGTTTTTAATTATAAATAAAGGGGATATCAAGATATCAACGACCTTTGAAAAACTTTTACACTGGTATCTGGCCATAACCTGTCTGATGTTGATCTGCTCCGGCCTGGGTATGATGTTTCATTCGTTCAATTTTATCGCCGCCCCCTTTGGCGGCCTTAAGAATTTAAAACTTGTACACAACTACACCGGCGTGGCGTTCATCCCAGCCCTCCTGCTCACCGCGATTACATGGTGGAAAGAAGCCGGTACTTTTGACCTGCCCGACGATATAGAGTGGATCAAAAAATGCGGGGGCTACCTCTGGAAGGTCGAAGAGCTGCCGGAGACCGGAAAATACAACCCCGGCCAGAAAACTTTTTTTCTGACCGTAATTTTCATCGGTTTATTGATGATCGTCAGCGGTTTTCTGATGTGGAATCCCGAAGGCTACAGCAAAGAACTTATCAACTGGATGTATGCTTTACATGCCTGTGGTATCGTTTTTCTCCTGCCTTTCATCGTCGTCCATATCTATCTCGGTACCGTCGGGGTTCCCGGCTCAGGTGCCCTGGTCTTCACCGGCTACACCAGCCGGGCCTGGTGTTTGAGTCAGTGTCCGAAATGGTTGCGGAAAAAAGAGGAAGATGGTACCTTGGAAGTTTTTACCGGTGAATAACCGAGCCCACCAGCTTTACCTTTGACAACCTCATGACGGCCCGCCATTATTGTCGGGCCGTCATACTTTACAATACCAACTAGAGGTTTTTTTTAATAATGTCCGACATCAACAAAACTTTCGAACACTATCGAACAGAGTTCCCCCACTATTGTGAAATCATTGAAACCCTGCAGGAGATCCACCTTTTGCGGGAAAAGAGGAGTGCGTTAAGACAAGAAAACTTTTTTTCTCTTAAGCGAGCGGACGCAATCCAAAAACTTAAAAATGGTCAACCCTTTATAAACCTGCAAAAGGATCTGCCCCACAGCCGGGAATCAGAACAATACTTCCTCACCCTTCTCTCAATCACTGAAAAAGATCATCCCGGAGCGACCGCAGAACTTCACAAAGCAATAACGATAGATGAAAATGCCTATAGAGATCTCGTAACCGAGCTTTTCAGAAAAGAGATCAATCCCTCGCAAAATGATAAACAGCGCATTCTCAATATTGATGAAAAAGCTGACAACCTGGATCTTATTCCCCTTCTTCTCCATGAAAGCCTTAAGCCATTTTTCAGCCAGTTGACTGAAAACTTAAAAGATGTCATCTCCAACAGCGGCTGGTCACAAGGAAGTTGCCCGGTATGTGCTCGACCAGCCGACCTCAGCCTGATCCGCGAAGAGGAGGGCAAACGCTCTCTATTCTGCCTTCAATGCGATTGCGATTGGCCCTACAAACGCATGCAGTGCCCCTCTTGTGGTGAGGAAGATCAACAAAAGCTATCCTACTTTACCCTTGGTGACACAGACGATAAAGATACCCGATACCGCGTCAACATCTGCCGCCAGTGCAAAAGTTATATTAAAAACATCGATACCAGAAAAGGGCTGACTGAGATCAACCCGGAAATTGAAAATATGGTTACGCTACACCTCGATCTTCAGGCTAAAAAAGAGGGTTTTCAATAACTCTCACAAATAAAAGGATTAGAAAATGAACATAGTCAAATTTACAGGGACAGTTAGCGCGCTCTTCCTCCTGGTAATTATCTTGGGCTGCAGTAACTATTTAGTGGCCGCGGAAAAGCAGAATCTTGCCATCGGCAGTCAATTGCCGGAGATCACTCTCGCCACGCCTGAAGAGCCGTCATTGCGCCATTACCTGGGCCTTGAAAAGCAAGAGAAGTTTTCTTTAGGTGAGATTAAAAGCGAAATCCTGATCATTGAGATCTTCAGTATGTACTGCCCTCACTGCCAGAAAGATGCCCCCGCAATCAACGAACTCTACGAACTTATAGAAGAAGATAAAAAATTGGCTAAAAGAGTAAAATTGATTGGTATCGGGGCGGGCAATTCAACATTTGAGGTGGGTGTTTTCAAGGATAAATACAAGGTACCTTTTCCACTTTTTGCTGATGACGATCTAAGCATCCATAGAAAGATAGGGAGCGTTCGCACCCCTTATTTTATCGGCATCTGCAACCAGGGAAAAGGAAAAAACCGGATATTTTTTTCCCAGTTGGCCGGTTTTTCGGGGGCCCAAAAATTTCTGAAAAATATTTTAGAGGCGGCTGATTGCCACTAAAGAAAAACCAGGAGGAGAAAAAATGAAGAAGAAGTTAACTCTTATAATAGCACTATTGCTGTGCCTCTTCTTTTTTGCCGGCACTTCGGCTTATTCACGTTCAAGCAGCTTCCAGAACAGTATCTATAATCCCGGCCTTTTAAAACCCCTTGACAGCATGCTCAAAGTCAAGATCGGCGATGCCGCCCCGCAATTCACCCTGCATGCAGTCAACGGTAAGAGGATAAGTCTTAAAGACTATCGAGGTAAGAAAAATGTGGTCCTCTCTTTCGTCCCGGCGGCTTGGACACCGGTCTGTTCCGACCAGTGGCCGGGCTACAATATTGTCGAAGAGCTCTTTAAAAAACATGACGCCATACTTTTAGGCATCACGGTTGATAACATCCCGACTCTCTTCTCCTGGACGCAACAGATGGGAGACTTGTGGTTCCCTGTCCTTTCAGATTTCTGGCCCCATGGCGCCGTCGCTGACAGCTTCGGCCTGCTCCGTACTGACGGGGTGTCTGAAAGAGCTCTGGTAATCATCGATAAAGATGGAATAATTCGCTATATTGGCGTTGGCGATATCAATGTCAGGCCATCATTGGAAGTATTAATCGGTGAGTTGCAGAAGATTGACCAAAAATAAACCGGCCTGCCCCGAACCGGCAACATTCTCACAAACTTAGAAAGAGATCCCGGTTGAGCGATCAGTCGTAACGCACGATATTGATCTGGCCTTCAGCCTTCCACTGATCGAACTTGCGCCGTAAAAAGATCTTGAAATGTCTGCGGCTGAACGGCCATAACAAAAGAATCCCCATAGCATCCGTCAAAAAACCGGGAGTCAGAAGTACCATTCCAGCAACAAAGATCAAGGCAGCATCAATCATCTCCTCAGCCGGCGTGATCCCCTGATTAATACTCTGGCGAATCCGAAACATGGTCTCCGCCCCCTGCCAACGAGCCAATCCAGCCCCGACAATTCCGGTCAGAATTACCACCAGAAACGTGTTAAAAAGCCCGATAGCACCCCCGAGACGGATAAAAAGAAAGATCTCTAAAGCCGGGATCAAAGTAAAAGCGAGAAAAAGTTTCAACATTTTTATTACCTGTGTAATGAAGTGATGGGACCAAGAGTAAGCAACTATTTAATATAGTGCCTATTGGCAAGCTAAATGTCAAGGGAGTCGAAGATCAACAATTTTAAGTTTTTCTCATAAAACACTTGATTTTTCGAAAACAAACTAATATTATCAAGATTAGAATTGCAACCGTTTACTTGCACTCATAAAACAAACAAACCTCCTAAGAGAAGGTGACATCATGTGGGAATACACAGACAAAGTAAAAGAGCATTTTTTAAACCCGAAAAACGTCGGTGAAATTGAAAATCCGGACGGTGTCGGTGATGTCGGCTCCCTCTCCTGCGGCGATGCCCTGAAACTGACTTTCAAACTCGACGACCAGGGGCTTATAGCTGATGCCAAAGTCAAAACCTTTGGCTGCGCCAGCGCCATCGCCTCAGGCTCAGCCTTGACCGAAATGATGATCGGAAAAACCATTGAAGAGGCGGAAAAGATCTCCAACCAGCATATCGCCGACTACTTAGGCGGCCTGCCGAAAGAGAAGATGCACTGTTCGGTAATGGGTCATGAGGCCTTGGAAAAAGCGATCGCCTGCTACCGCGGCACCCCGATCGAAGAGAAAGAGGGTAGTGTCATCTGTGAATGTTTTGGCGTAACCGACCTTGAGATTATCAAGGCAATTCAGGAGAACCGCCTGAAAACGGTTGAAGAGGTAACCAACTTCACAAAAGCCGGTGGCGGCTGTGAACGTTGCCACGGCGATATCGCTAAAATCATCCTCGAGGTTCAGCACAAACCACAACCGGAAGAGAAACAGCAACTGACCAACATCCAGAAGATGAGAATGATTGAGGAGACCATCGAACGAGAGATCCGCCCGTCACTCCAGCTCGACGGCGGCGACATCGAATTAATCGACGTCGTCGGCAATCGCGTAATGGTCGCCACTCGTGGCGCCTGCTCGGCCTGCAAATCCGCACCGATCACCCTGAAAAATCTGGTTGAAGCCAAACTCAGAGAATTTGTCACCCCCGATCTGGTGGTTGAGGAGGTCTCCAAATGAAGCCCATCTACGTTGACAACAATGCCACCACCCGGGTTGCCGAAGAAGTTTTTACAGTGATGCAACCCTACTTTTGCGAAGAGTATGGCAACCCTTCGAGCATGCACTCGGTTGGCGGCCGCATCGGCCCCAAACTGAAAGAGGCTCGCAATCAGGTTGCAGCCCTGCTCGGAGCCCATCCTGATGAAATTATTTTCACCAGCTGCGGCACCGAAAGCGACAGCACCGCAGTTCATGCCGCCCTGGCAGCCGATCCCGGCAAACGTCATATAGTCACAAGTCGAGTAGAACATCCAGCCATCGGTTCTCTCGTAAGCTCTTTAAGCAAGCAAGGTTACCGCATCACTGAAATCGCGGTCGACGGCGACGGCTGCCTCGATATGGGTGCCCTTGAAGAGAGCCTGACGTCAGACACCGCCCTGGTTTCCATTATGTGGGCCAACAACGAAACCGGTGTTATTTTTCCGGTTGAAGAGATTGCTCAAATGTGTCGGCAACGGGGCATAACCTTCCACACCGACGCCGTCCAGGCGGTCGGCAAACTGCCCATCAACTTAAAAGACAGCGCCATTGACATGCTCTCACTTTCGGGACACAAACTCCATGCCCCGAAGGGAGTCGGGGCTCTTTATATACGCAAGGGAACCAAATTTTCCCCGTTCATGATCGGTGGACATCAGGAAAAAGGGCGCCGGGCCGGCACTGAAAACGTTCCCGGAATCATCGCTCTGGGTAAAGCCTGCGAACTGGCAGGCCAGAATATGAGCGAGGAGAACACCCGAGTCAGAGAACTGCGTGACCGCCTTGAGACCGAACTCACCAAGCGCATCCCCAACTCCAAAATTAACGGCACGATCAAACAGCGCACCCCAAATACCAGCAACATCAGCTTTGCCAATATTGAGGGCGAAAGTATCCTCTTGATGCTCAACGAGTTCGGCATCTGTGCATCATCTGGTTCGGCCTGTACTTCGGGCTCTCTCGAACCCTCCCATGTCATGCGGGCGATGGGCGTACCCTTCACAATGGCGCACGGATCAATCCGCTTCAGTTTAAGCATCTACAACACCAAAGAGGATGTTGACGAGATCATAAAACAACTGCCGCCGATTGTTGAACGGTTACGAGAATTATCACCCTTTTCTTAATCCGGCGCCGGATTAAGAAAAGCGGTCCGTCGCCGGCAGTCAGTCACCAATATTTTACTGACTACTGATGACTGGCTACTGACGACTAAAAAAACTGGAGGTTTTGGGGCCATGTCAAACAAGCAGCTTCCCGACCATTGTCAGAATCCGGCCATCTACCTTGACCGGCGACGTCACGAACTACATAAGGTTGCCAACCAGCTGACCAAAACCTGCCTCAGCGGTGAATGTTTTGAACATCTGGCCCCACAACCAATTCCCTTACGGGATGAGACGATCAGAATCATCAAACAGGCCCGCAATATACTCTTTCCCGGATACTTCACACAAACCCGTATCGACCCGGTAAACCTCAAATACTACCTTGGGCAGCAACTCTCCGAACTCCATGAGATGCTTGGCAATCAGATCATCCTGGCGATTCGCCATGACTGTTTACGTTACCATGACAATTGCGTAAACTGCGAGGAGCAAGGTCTCGATGCGGCTTCCGATTTTGTCAAGCAACTACCTGCTTTGCGCCGTATCCTCGCAACTGATGTCCGCGCAGCCATTGAGGGCGACCCGGCCGCCAAGAGTGTTGACCAGGTCATCTTCAGCTACCCCGGTCTCTTTGCTATCTCAATCTATCGAATGGCGCACCTGCTCCACCATCTTGAAATTCCACTCCTGCCCAGGATGATGACCGAATATGCCCACAACCTGACCGGCATCGACATCAACCCCGGAGCCCACATTGATGAAAGTTTTTTTATCGACCACGGCACCGGCATTGTTGTCGGTGAAACCACCAGAATCGGCAAACAGGTTCGCATCTACCAGGGGGTCACTTTAGGCGCCCTCTCCCTGCCCCGGGATGCCGGCGAAAGTCTGCGTAACACCAAACGCCACCCGACAATTGAGGATGAGGTTATCATCTATGCCGGAGCAACTATTCTTGGTGGTAAAACCGTCATCGGCGCTCGTTCAGTAATTGGCGGTAACGTCTGGCTGACCTCCTCAATTCCACCCGACACCAAAGTCTTGCAAAATCCCCAGGAACCGGTCTACAAAGGTGAAACAATCGGAGAAAGTGAGATTAAATGCGGCTGAGGTCGGGTAGAGAGTATGGATCAACAATTTGTAATTTCAGATGAATATATTGAGCTGAACAAACTTCTTAAAGCAAGTGGCCTCTGCGATACCGGGGGCCAGGCTAAAATGGTCATTGAAGATAAGTTAGTCACTGTCGACGGCGAAATTGAGACCCGTAAACGGAAAAAGATTAAAGATGGCATGATCGTTAAATATGACAGCCATGGCGTCAAAGTTGTTCTTTGCAAAGAATAGGGTAGATAACATTGAGATTTTCTGTCGACATCTGGCCGGGCACGGATCGGGCCGCGGCTTTAGAGCGAGCCAAACAGGAGGCCCTTTGGTCGTCTTACGATATTGTCTTCAGCGGGAACACCACCTCGGGCTCTCTGCGTGGCGAAATTGAGGGTTCGTACTATGTGCGTGGAGATGAGATCCACTTCACAATAAGTAAGAAACCATCTTTCGTAAGCGATAGCGCCCTCAAAGATGCCGTCAGGAATTTTTTCTAATATCAACAGGCAGACTGTTTGCCGTGGACGCAAAATCGATATGCCGCCAGATTATTGGCAGAAGGCTTGATATGCATTGGCGTTGTATTATTTACCCGAAAAATGTTGATGGGGAGTTGGTTGAACTAATGGCCGAAGCCGGATGCCGGCAGATAAGCTTGGGATTCGAATGATAGCCGCAAAAAACGTACTCAAAAAGATTTTAGGACCGGTTTTCTTTCGCATTCACACACGTAGCCGTGGCAAATATTTGGAACTAAAGTTCTGGGATGAACTGGCCTCCGGCAAGAGTGGGCGATGGGAAGATGAATATGCCCGCAGACTTGATCCCAATTCTGAAGCAAGTGGCCATCACAGGCAGATTCTTGACAGCCATTATTCATCGAAAATGAGGATTCTTGACGTAGGCAGTGGACCTATTACCGGAATAGGGAATTGTTATAATGGAAATAGATTATCCATCTATGCTTGCGACCCAAACGCCAAAGAATACAATTTGCAACTTGACAAACACGGGATAACCCCTCCAATCCAAACCAGGTACGCACAGGGAGAGAGTTTATCGACTGACATTTCAGGCAGGTTTGACTGGATCAATTGTGACAATGCTTTAGACCACTCTAGTGATCCTGATAAAGTTATTGAAGAAATGAGAAAAGTTTTGCGGCCCGGCGGGATAATTACTCTCTTGCATATAATTGATGAAGGATTGAAAGAAGGATATCGCGGATATCACAAATGGAATATTCGACCGCACGAAACTGATACATTTGCGATCTGGAACCCAAAAAAACGTTATCAATATATCCAAAAACATCTGGGATTGCAGATTACGGTAACGATAATGGGCGAACATATCCTAGTTTCACTTAAAGATACGGATGAGGGTTTAAGTTGAAAAGCGTCATTATCACCCTCTCAATATCGCTGCTGCTCTATGCAACTTTCTGCATCATCATGTATGCAACCCAGCGTCGCCAGATCTATTTTCCCACGCCCGAATCGCAAAATGATGCGGTCGAAAGTTTTTATTTACCGGTTTCCGGCGCGTCTATAAAAATCTGGTCATTACACCAAGAGCGTGAACCGGCAATCATCTATTTTGGCGGCAATGCCGAGGATGTTGCAGGGGATCTTGCCGGTTTTGCCCGGTTGTTTCCTGATTATGCGATCTATCTGGTCAATTATCGAGGCTACGGTGGCAGTACCGGAAAACCATCGGAAACCAATCTGTGCACCGACGCCGTAGCAATCTTTGATTTTTTGGCGGACAAACATCCGCACATATCAGTCATCGGCCGCAGTTTAGGCTCCGGCGTTGCCGTTTACTTAGCCTCCCTTCGACCGGTCGAAAAACTGGTTCTGGTCACCCCTTTTGCCAATCTGGCAGCCGTAGCCCAAGCCCACCTTCCCTACCTTCCCGTCTCATTCTTACTGAAAGACAGGTATGATGCCACTTCCCGAGTACCCAAAATCAAAGCCCAGGTACTCATGATAATAGCTGAAAACGATGAGATCATACCACGCAAACAAAGTGACTCTCTATATGAAAAGTTCACCGGTAAGCCTTGCGAAATTGAGGTTATTTCCGGAGCTGGACACAATACGCTTGATCAGCATAGCCACTATCACAAGGCTCTAAAAAGTTTTTTCTAAACGTAAGCACTCCGGTTTCATTGGCAGATAAAATTGTTTCCTTGACTCTTAAATCTGAAAAGTGTAGCAAAACCATATGCAACCATTGAAAAAAATTGCGCAGACAAACACTGTGCTTGACCTTTACCAACCAATTTGTAATCGGATTTATTTGTTATGCCCTCTTTTAGTCAATACAGAATCAGCATACTTTGCCTTATAACAACCCTCTTCCCTCTGTTTTCAGGCTTTGGTGTTGTCACGGCATCCGCCCAAGAGACTTATTCTTTACAAGATTGCCTGGAACTCGCCCGCCAAAGTCATCCTCAAATACAGATTCAGTATTTTAAAACAATACAGGCTGAAGAGTTGAGCAAAGCCGCAAAAACTGAATTTCTCCCAAAACTTGAGGCCGGTTACTCCTTCATGTATCGGGACAAGATCAACTCCTACGACATCGAAGGTATGAGTTTTCCCGCCAACACACACGACAACTACAATTTCGACATCACCCTGACCCAACCCCTATTTACGGGCTTCAGTATTCTTGAAAACTACCGCTTGGCCAAACTCGGTATCAAGCAAGCTCAAGCCGAAGAGGAGCTCGCCCGCCTCGAAATCACCTACGAGACGGTAGCCGCCTATTTCAACTATCTCAAACAACTGAAATTTGCCGAAACCGCGGCCCGCACGGTGGCCCGCCTCAAAGCTCAGGCCCGCGATTCTCAACTATTTTTTGACAATGAATTGATCCCTTTAAATGATCTCCTTTACTCTAAAGTCAAACTGAGCCAGGCCCTGCAGCAGCAGCGCCGCGTCAAGACCGGCGTCTTGCTGAATCGAGCCCGGCTGGCAACCATCATCCAGATTGACCGGGACAGCACTTTTACGGTCACCGACGAGCCGAGTCAAGAAAGCATGGATTTCTCACTCGACAAGGCAACCGCTATAGCCTTGTCGAAAAGGCCGGAACTGAACCTCGCCAACTATGCGATCGCCTCGGCCGGACACCAGGTGAAACTGGCGCAAAGTGAATATTACCCTAATCTTTATCTACAAGCTAACCATACCCGTATGGGTAATAAATTTACGGTCGATGGTGACGACATCACCTCGACCCCCTACAACACTTATGTATCGATCGGCGCCACTTGGAAGCTCTGGGAGTGGGGTCGTCGGGGCCATCAGGTAAAAGGCGCCCGAGCGGCCGTTGAAGAGGCCCGCCGAACCTTAAAACAGGTCGAGGATGAGATCGCTTTGGAGATCAAAAATAATTTTGAGAATGCTGCTACCTCGTACCGAAACATCGCAACCGCTGCCGAAGAGGTCGAACTCGGCAAGGAAAACTACCGAGTCACCAAGCTGAGATATCAAAACCAACTCAGCACGGCCACCGAAGTCCTTGACTCTCAAGCCGCTCTTACTGAAGCTGAAGCAAGCTACTACAATGCCCTCTACGAATACAACATTCAACTGGCCGGCCTGGCCCGATCCGCCGGGGTCGAAAACTGGCAGACCATCAATTCTATACAACTGGCAACCGCGATCGAAAAATCCTCGTCTGACCACCCTCCAAAAACAAAGGGTAGAGCTCAAAACCAGTAATAAGGAGAACAAAGCATGAAAAGGAAAATGCGCATACTCTACAAACGAGAGTGGTGGGTGATCTTTTTTATCCTCGGTTTTTTCTTTATAAACTACCCGATCATCCATATTTTCAACAAAGATTTCATAATCTTCGGTTACCCGATTTTCTTTCTTTATCTGATTATGGGTTGGTTCTGCTCAATCATGGTAATCTTCATCTACGCTTGGATATCCGAGCATCGGTTGTAAGCACTTGCCGGCAAAACCCCTGGCTCTGACTGCTGACTACTGATCACTGTCAACTAGTAAAAAGGGAGAGGACAATCGACTACAATCCCCGCTATCTGCTGGTCGCCGGAATTTCAGTCAGCTACCTGCTTTGTCTCTTTGCTGTCGCCTATTACGCTGACTTGCGTAAACTCAAAGGCAAAAGCATTGTTGCCAACCCTTACATTTACGCTATGACCCTGGCGGTTTACTGCTCTTCATGGACCTTTTACGGTAGCGTCGGTGAAGTCACCAACACCGGTTTCAAGTTTATCACGATATATATAGGCCCGACTCTGACCGCCTTTGCCTGGGGCTTCATCCTGCGCAAGATGATCCGCATTACTAAAGAAAACAATATCACTTCAATTGCCGATTTCTTAAGCTCCCGTTATGGTAAATGTTCATATCTTGGAGCCCAGGTAACTACCTTCGCAATTATTGGCATCATGCCCTATATAGCCCTGCAACTTAAATCGATCTCCACCACCTTCGAACTCCTCACTCACCCAGAACTGCGACCCGGCATGCAAACCATTGCGGGCAACGCCGCCACCAATTTTCATAACCACCCCTTCTATCTTGAAACAGCTTTCTACATCTCGTTGGTTCTGGCTCTTTTTGGAGCCCTCTTTGGGGCTCGCCATCTTGATGCATCTGAAAAACATGAAGGTATGGTGGCTGCCATCGCCCTTGAATCGATTGTTAAACTGGTCGCCTTTCTCATCGTCGGACTCTTTGTCACCTATGGAATCTTTGACGGCTTCAAGGATATCCTAACCCAGATTCACAACCACGACCTCTACAAAAATCTACTTTTGATCAACACTTCACCGAGCAACAGTTACCAGTCGTGGTTTACTTTGGTCATTCTGTCGATGGCGGCAATCATGTTTCTGCCACGACAATTTCATATGGCGGTAATTGAAAACCAAAGTGAAAAACATATCAAAAAAGCGATGTATCTTTTCCCGCTCTATCTTTTTTTAATCAATCTTTTCGTTGCCCCGATCGCCTTTGGCGGCCTCCTGGAGATTGGTGGGCCCTCCTCAATCGCCGACACCTACGTCCTGACCCTGCCCCTGCTGCATTCACAACACTCCCTGTCTGTCTTAGCTTTCATCGGCGGCCTCTCGGCAGCAACCGGCATGGTGGTTGTCTCTTCAGTCACTTTGAGTACGATGCTGCTCAATAATCTGGTAATGCCGCTACTTCTATTCTTAAAAATCAAAGCTGATCTATCTTCCTGGCTGATCCATTTAAAACGTCTGGGAATTCTATTGATTATCTTGCTGGGCTATCTCTTTTTTCGCATCATCGGGGACTCCTACATGCTCGTCAACATGGGCCTCATCTCCTTTTCAGCGGCGATCCAGACAGCCCCGGCCTTAATCGGTGGCCTCTACTGGAAAAAGGGCACCCGCCACGGTGCGATGGTTGGCCTCTCCTTCGGCTTTCTTTTCTGGTTTTACACCCTGATGATCCCCTCTTTTGTCTACTCCGGCTGGCTCCCGGGCTCGATTCTACTAAATGGCCCCTTCAACATCTGGTGGCTTAACCCGATCGAACTTTTCGGCCTTAGCGGTTTCGACTTCTTCTCCCACTCCCTCTTTTGGTCACTGAGCAGCAATATTATGGCCTATCTGGCAGTCTCACTGATTGGCAAACAAGATGAGATCTGCCTCCGCCAGGCGGCGCGTTTTGTTGACGTTTTCAAGCCTAGAATAGATCGTTTCATGCAGGAAAAACGTTACGCTAATTTCCCGGCCCTCTCTGAACTGGAGATGATGATGGCCCGCTTTATCGGTAAAGACAAGGCCCACTTGGTATTTGTCGATTTTTTCGCCACCGAAGATTACACCGACAAGCTTTCTGAAATGAATGATCAGAAACGTATGCAGCTGGCCGCAGAAGTTGAAAAGAGCATTGCCGGCTCGGTCGGCTCCTCGGCCGCCCGTATAATTTGTGACACCTACATGAAAGCCCTGGGCTCCGAGATGGAGAATGTTTTTGACATCTTCGGTAAGATATCACTCTCCCTGGAAGCCAGCCAGGAGGAGTTGCAACAACGTATCAAAGAGTTATCAGTTCTGTATGAAGCGAGCCGCATAGTCGCCTCATCACTCGACCCGAAACAAGTTATGAACGACCTCCTTGACCTTTTAGTCGACAAATTCAACGTCGACAACTGCTCTGTCCGCCTGATTGAGCATGATGGCATGCTTCGCATCAAAGCGCAGCGGGGCTTAAGACCGGAATTTGTCAAAACCGCCGAGCGCCAACCTAATATGGAGTGCTACTCCGGAGAATGTTTCTTGACCGGCAAAGTTATCCACGTTCCCGATACGGATAAAATCAACAAATCGATCTCAACCAACCTGATGACCGGTCAGGGAATCAAATCATTCGTCCAGTCCCCGATATTTTCGGAACAGGAGATTATCGGTGTTCTAAGCGCCTCGTCAATGAAGGAAAAGGGCTATTTTTCCGATAAGTTTATCGACCTTTTTCAGACCCTGGCGCAACAGCTGGGGGTTGCGATCGGCACCGCCCGACTCTATGACCAACTTGCCAGATTCAGTAAAGAGCTTGAAGTAAAAGTCGCCGAAAGAACTATAGAACTGGAAAGGAAATCGCTCGAGCTTAGCCAAGCCAACAAAGACTTAAAAGAACTCGACCGTCTTAAATCAGAATTTCTCGCCAACATGTCACATGAACTGCGCACCCCGATGAACTCGATTATCGGTTACACCCAGCTGCTTATTGATGGGATTGACGGTGCTATCAATGAAGATCAGAAAGTGAGCCTGGAAACAGTCGAGCGCAATGCTAACAACCTGCTCGCCTTGATCAATGACATCCTTGACCTCTCAAAGATCGAAGCCGGCAAGATGACGATCTCTTTAAGCCCGATCTCGCTTGATGCTGTTATCGACGAAACATTAAACACTTTAAATCCCCTGTTTGAAAACAAGAAACAACATTTTTACCTGGAAAAAGAGGATAACTTACCTCTTGTCATCGGCGATGCCGAGAAACTGCGCCAGATCCTGATAAACCTGCTCAATAACGCGATTAAATTTACCAATATTGATGGCTGTATCAGCTTGAAAGCCGGGCTCTTAGCCGGGAAGCCACCGGCCGGGCTCGACCCCAAAAAGAGATATGTCTCGGTCTCGGTTGAAGACAGCGGGATCGGCATCAAACCGGAAAATCTGGAACGCCTCTTTGGTGAATTTGTCCAACTTGATGCTTCCGCCAGCCGCAAGTATGGCGGTACCGGCCTCGGCTTAAGTATCACCAAACGCTTAGTTGAAATGCATCATGGGATAATTCAGGTGAGCAGCCACTATGGCAAAGGCTCGATCTTCTCTTTTTTCATTCCAATCTATACTCAGACTGATACCCTTCAAGTAAAGGAGACCGTAAAAAAATGAGTGAGAAAACAAAACCAGTCATTCTGGTGGTTGAAGATAACGAAGACAATCGCCAACTGGCGCTTAAGGTTCTCGCCCGCCAAGGCTACGAGGTGGTCGGCGTCGTTGACGGTAACGAAGCTCTAGAGCGGCTTAACGACATCGACCCTGATCTTATCCTAATGGATATCAACCTGCCCGATATGGACGGTTATGAGGTAACCCGAAGAATCCGCCAGCGAGAGAAGTTTGCGGATCTGCCGATTGTCGCCCTGACCGCTCACGCCATGGTTGGCGATAAGAAAAAAAGTCTGGCCGCCGGCTGTGATGCCTATATCTCCAAGCCGATCAATGTCCGAACCTTTCCGGAAACCATCGCCGCCATCCTCAAGGAATATCAATCATGAAAGAGACGATCCTTATCGTTGATGATAACCTTGACAACGTTAACCTGCTCGACAAGGTCCTGAAAAAGTCAGGTTACCAAACCCTCAAGGGCTATAATGGCGAAGAGGCCGTCGAACTTGCTCGCCAGGAGTCTCCAAACCTGATCCTGCTTGATATCATGATGCCGATCATGGATGGCTTTACAGCCTGTAAAATTATCAAACAAGATGAATCAACCAGGAATATTCCGATCCTTATGCTGACCGCCAAGCAGGAAATCAGTGACAAGGTCAAAGGCCTGGAGATTGGCGCGGATGACTATATAACCAAACCCTTTCATCTACAGGAACTTCTGGCCCGCATCAAATCCAGGCTCAAACTTACGCATGAACACCACCAGACGGTCTCCCGAGAACGGCGCAAGGCCCAGGATCAGATGGTTGAAGGAGTTGAACATGAGATTCGCAACCCGGTCGTTTCAATCGGTGGTTTTGCCCGTCGAATCCTGGACGAACTCCCCGAAGATGATCGCAAGAAGGAGTACGCCAAAATAATTATCAAGGAGGCCGAAAGATTAGAACGGATGGTAAAAGAGAGCGGTGCCCTGCAAGACCTGGCCACCGGTGACAAAGAAAACCTGGACATTCACCTCCTGATCGACGAGGCTCTTACCCAAACTACCACTCTCAGAAAACAACATAAGGTCGCGATCGAACGTAACTACGACCATACCTTGCCTTCTCTGCACATCAATCACGACAACATGCTTATCGCCTTCATACAGCTTATCAACAACGGCCTGGAAACGATCGATGACGGCGGTAAATTAACTATTCGCACAGCCTTTGACGGCCCCTCTAACCTCATAATCGAAATAACCGACGACGGCCGCGGCATCAAGTCCCAGGATCTTGAACGTATCTTCGATCCTTTCTTTACCAACAAGATGTCGGGAGCCGGCATGGGCCTGCCCCTGACCCGTAAAATCATCGACCACCACCACGGCACAATTTCCGTAGAGAGCCAACCCGGCAAGGGTACCCGCGTGACCGTTATTTTGCCGCTAGAAGAGCAAGCGGCAGACTAAAAAACCAACCTCAAGACAGCTCCCCTCCCTCCACCTCCCCCACATTTTCTCAATGCGGTTAAGACAAAAATTCATACTTTTTTCATACTATTGTCGTATTTACAAAACCCGGTTTTATCGTCTACATTAGTAAAGTAGAGCAGTATGTTTAAAACAGACTGCTTGGCGATATAGGTATGTGCACTGAAAAAAGAGCCCCCATTCGCAAAGAATCAATTAACTTTCAGGGAGACCGAGTTATGAGAAATCAATGGTTTAAAAGGTCATTGCTGATAGTCGTAGTCATCTTTTTATCTCCTGTTTCCGTTTTAGCGCAACCACAGCTATATGGAGTAAACGCATTAGATGATGGCCTTTCCCTGATAGATCCGGAAAGTGGCGAGGTGCAATTTATCGGCCCCTTAAGTCCCGATCCGGATAGATTTATTACTCCGGTTGCCCTGGCCAGTAACCCGACCGATAATACCCTCTATGCCTGGAATAATTCGGATGCTGATCAGGTGACCGGGGTGCTGTTGACGGTGGACCCCGAAAATGGTCAAGCGACGGTTGTAAACCCGGAACTTGGCCCACAGGGCCAGCTCTCGGCCCTGGCTATCTCCCCTGATGGTCGGCTTTATGGACTAGACTATCAACTCGACAGCATCGACTCTCAAAGTGGAGAAAGAGAGGATATCGGCCGCCTGGGGGATGGTCTACGAATTGCCGGGGCCGATTTTGACAGCCGAGGAACACTGTATGGACTGACCTTTAATAATGAACTGGTCAAGGTCAATTTAGAGACCGGAGAAGCCTATGATCTCCTTGCTCTGCAGAGCGACATCGATATCGGGGTTCCCGGATCCATTACCTTCAACCCTGAAACAGGCACCCTGGTAGGCAGCGCCATGGGTGGCGAGCGCGGCAATATTCTCTTCGACATCGTCCCCGATAATCTGCCTTATGCGATTATTTCGAATATTCGAGAACTGGCTGAAGCCGCACCACAAGGCATGGATTTTATCGATCCGTCGCTTGCTGAAGTCCCCTTTTATCTATCCTTGCATATCGAGGATGCTCTGGAAGGGGTCGCCGTCAACAAGGTAGTCGGCGATATCGGTGAAGGACCAACCAACTACACGCGCCTCGAGATAACCGCTAAACTGCTCAGTCGCAGTCCTCTGGCGACCAATAATATACCGGTGACATTAACAGTACCTGGAAATGTTTTAGGATCACCCATGCATGTCTGGACGCGGAAAAGTGATGGCGGGGAGCTTACTTCGGCTAGTTATTCAAGTCCGGATCCTGGAGTTTTTAGCGTAACTGCTGATCTCGAACCTACTCTCTTCAGACCTTTATTTGGAAAAGGTTTTTATTATTACAAGCAAATCGTCTGGCAATTTTTAATTCCGGCTTCGACGCTGCCGCAAACGTTAAATGTAAGCGCAACAGCTGATGTTCCGGGAGCGGCCGATGCCTGCGGCAGTGGCACAATTAATATTGTTGCACCCGGCACCATCAGGACTTTGATGATTGCCAACCGCAAACTTCTTTACGATCACTACAGTGATTATCAGGTCAGTGCACTCTTGCAGCGTCTTTTTACTGAAGCTCAAGGTTTCCCAGCCAGTCATACGCCGACCGGTGTCATCTACTATCTCGAACGCTATGACTCCCGGGCTTACAACTGGGACAATACAACTGTCGATTACAGCAATGACACTACCGCCAACATTACAGCTGATGCAATTGATAATCTGATCGAAGACTGGTGGAATGACGCAACCAGCTACACAACGATCAATTTCCCCAATTACACGGTTAAGTTTCCACTTACCTCTCCCTCCTTCTTACTGCTTGTCGGCAATGATGATACGATACCTTTCTATCGTTACAATGACCCCTCTGATGATGAAGGTGTTGATAGTCGCACAAGCTGTCCGGCGGCTGACGGCTGGTGTGTAGACAGCGACACAAATCCGGAGATCAACGCCACTGACCACGACTATATCTTGACGGATAATCCTTATGCCGATCTCTACGGCGGCACAGATTGGCAGACCGGCAACCTCGAATTATGGAGCGGCCGGCTTTTAGGCGACAGTGCTGCGGACATGTTAAGTCTGCTGGCCGAAGGGGTCGACTGGAATAACGGTCAGCAGGGCGGCATAGTTATGGCCAGCGTTGATGGATGGGAGCTGGGCCTGGTTGACGATGATGGACGCGCCGGTGAGATTGCTGATCTTTGTGATGTCAGTGCTCTGTTGCGTGCTAAAGGCTTCGCCGTCAGAAATGATAACAGCCCGGCTGCCGAAGTCCAGACCATCGATGTCATGTCACCCTTTGAAGGGGGTAATGTCAGTTGGAACAATAACTTTCGAAATGCCGCCAATAATGCCGGCGGCATGGATCTTTTCTTTATCGGCGGCCACGACAGCTACGATCATGCGGTTATTCCCGGAGACGATTTTTCACCCGACGACACGCCCGGAGATTATACTCGTTTCGACAGTGATCATCCGCTTGTTATGATTGTTGGCTGCCATGGCGGCTTGCCGGTGCCCGATATCGATGTTCCCGGCGGTGTCGATGACTGCCTGGTTTATGATACTATTCATGAGGGGGCCAGGGGTTATATTGGCGCGACCGGTTTCAGCTACGGTTCACCCGGCAACCTCCACAAAAACACTTGGGGAGAACGCCTGATTCAAAGATTCTTTATCAACCTGCTTAAACCTTACGGCTCAAACACAATGGCCTTAGGGGCAGCTCTGGGTAAAGCTAAAAGTGACTATGTTTTTGGTTTTGGCAACAAAGACTATCTCGATCGTAAAACCGTGACCGAATTTAATCTTTATGGGGTTCCCTGGTCTTTTCTCTACTATCCCAATGCTATCGCGACTGAAGCTGCATCAACCGAAATCTTGGTCAGGACTCTAACGCCCTCTCTGAAAGGTACTCTTGCAGAGATTTCCGCAGAAGACGAAAATCTCTATACCCAGACAGTCTGGCTTGATATCGACCGCTATTCAGTTGACGAGGAAATAGTCGAAGATATTGTTTATGAGGTTTTTTCGGTGCCGGGCAGCGATACCGCGATCTCCCCGGATGCCCCGGTTCTACCTTTTATCAAGGGTTACCACCTGCCGCTTCCCTACGAGGCTGAAGTTGTCAAACTGGAACTTCTGGAAAGCAAATTTGAAGATATTGGCCACTATAACATTCCTATTGCCGCTGTGGAACCCTGGTCTGAAGAGGGCCTTACCTACACCACCAAATCGGAAATAGATTATCCCTATCCGCTTCCGGATGACCTGGTAGAGTATCAGGAGACAGGCGCCGGAGTAGATTTCTCTTTCTTTCCCATTCAGCATAACCCGAGTTCAAAAGAGACCCGTTTTTACAACTCTTTTCAGGTCCGCATAACCTATAGCGCACCGCTGGTGGTAGCAGTCGATGATTTTAAAGTCGACAAGGTTTTGTATAGACCTGAAGAGACCATCAGAGCCGGCGCCGAGATTGCCAATGTCGGAAATGAAAATACATCTCTATATGCCGTGCTCTCTATTAATGACAACCAGGGAGAAACCGTTGGCAACTCAACCTCCTCTCCTTTCGAGATCCCGGCCGGCGGTACGGTAAGCCTTGGCATTCCCTGGGGTGGGGTTCTGCCGAGCGGCCCCTACACAGCGGAACTTAAAATCTTTCAGGGTAAAGCTGAGATGGTCAGTGGCGCCTCTACAGGTTTTGCGGTTCTGGCTGGAGCCATCTCTGAACTTGTAGCTCCCGACCCCCTTTATCTGGGCGAAGATGGTCGTTTTGCAGTATCTTTCAGCAACTATCTCACCAAGCCGGTAGAAGCTGAAGTGCAACTTACTATCCTGAGCAGTATCGGCGGCTACCGGTTCGATAGTATTCCGCAACCTTTACCGGTACCGGCAGCCGCGACCGCCACCGCCTTTTTTGATTGGTTGGCAGAAGCTGTTGTGCCGGGTGAATACCAGGTTGTTGCCACTGTCACAGTCGGGAGTCAGACTTACGGCCCGGTGACCAAATCATTTATTATCTCAGCCCCGCCATGTCTTGCCGACTATGATGATGACGGTGATGTTGACGGTTACGATCTGGCTCGTTTCAGCCTCTATTTTAAAACTTCGGATTTACACGCCGATCTAAACCATGATCAGCTTGTAGATACTGCAGACATTGAACTTTTCAGCGAAAATTTTGCCCGCGAAGACTGTCCGGTTATTGATTGATTGCAGATATTAAATTGATGGCTTGGTAATATCACATAAAAGTCATTCGGACCGGAGGCCGAAGCGCCGCCCGACAGCCCGATCAGCATTGAAGAGGTGAAACTGTTGGTTTATGGTAAGGCCCTGATTCTGAAGACACCGCGAGACTGACAGAACGGAATCATCATCCAGCGATATAGACATTGCTGTTTTATTGCGTGGCCATGATAAAAAGAACGCGACCACTCTGAGATTGAATCTGCATGCAGACCTGTGCCGGGCTTTAGGTAGAGACGATGTTGATTTAGTAGTTTTAAATTTATCAGGTAATCTTATTTTGAATGATCAAATTACTAGAAATGGCATAGTTCTCTACTCGACCGATGAAACCGATGATGAAAGAACAGACTTCGAACTGAAAGTGATGCATCGTTGCACAGATTTCAAAATGCAGCGATACCAAATCATGGGGGTTTAATGGAACGGATACGACAGAAGATGGGACGGATCAGAGAACATCTATCAATCATCCGATCAATCAAAAATGATTGCCGGGATAAATTTGTATCTGACCCAATTTATCGAGGGAGCACTGCTGCACTATCTCTTACTTTTCAATCCCCAAGACAATTTACTTTACCAAAATCGGCTGCTATATTTTGCAAGGCAGCGGGTGTGATTGAACCAGCGCCAATCAGGTCAGCGAGATCGGCACCGTCAACATCATAGTCGTGGTCGCTATCGGCGGGACAAAAGGGAGTGCCGATTTCGATGGTCAGAGGTTCGGTCGAGAGGCCGTTGTAGAGGATATGAGCGATGATTGTGTAGGCTCCACCGGCGACGTTTGAGGTGTCCCAGATATTGTTGAAATGAAGTGTGGCGGCCGGTGCCAAACCTAAAAATTCATTTTCAAAGCGCTCTATTTCAGCTCCGTCCCGGTTGAAAATCGTCAGCACTGCTTTGCCGGCCAGTTCCGGGCGGCCGGTATTGGTAAAATCAAATGAAATAATGACCGGATCGCCAGGCATAAAGGTTTCGGGATTGACCTGTAGATTTTCCAGGCGGCCTTGGTAAACGCCGATCTCTATCGTCTTTACCAGACGATCCAGAATAACATTCTCAGCATTCAGCAATCGAACCTCAACTTCATAGGCTCCAGGAGTCAGGCCACTGCTGTCAAGGCCCAATCGACACCGGTTTTCCCCCTTGACCGACTGTAGAGACTGCAGCGGCAGGCCGGCAATCAGGTGATCGCGATTCTGCTCTTTGAGCATGGCTGTCAAAAGAAGGTCACTGTCGGCATCGGGCGGGGCTGTAAATTCAACCTCAAGATCGATCATTTCACCTTCATCATAGACCTCTTTTGCGGTCGTCAAACCGGTGATCGCCGTATCACTGGCATTTATAGCAACAGCAAAGTTGTAGTTCTCGTAAAAACGGCCGTTGCCGGTCAAGGGATGGTAGAAAAAGGGATTAAGAGTGAGAATCAAAAGCCTGCCTTCAGGCAGCTCCTCAAGACGCCAGGAGAAATCCTCCTGCGGCCACCAGTAGTCGGTGGTTGGCTGGTCATAGGGGCCCGCCGGTTGGCCGTCGTGGATGGCAACCAGAACATCCGTCAGGTTTAAATTATCGACCGGTACGGCGGCCGAGCGATCAACCATGACCACATCCTGAACCTCGATTCCCTGGGGGCAGAAATAGGTTGCCTGATAGATGGGAACCTCGGGTTTACCGTGTTCACTTAACGTGAGCCCGCCGGGCACGACAACCTGATCTTCACCCTCAAAATTTACAATTTCAATGGGTGGCACGACAATTTCGATGGTTTCCGTGACTTCGGGAAACTCCCCACCACTAACACTCTTGAGTAAGCTCTCAGCTGTTTCTCTGGTGGCTGGCATCTGCCAACCGTATTTAGGATCGCCGAAAAGATGATAGATACCGATCCAGAACTTACTTGATTTGCTGGAGCCGAGGCTTTGTTTAGTTAATTTTACGGCTGCACCGGCGCTGACACTGCCCCATTTCTCAAAAAAACGGTTGGAAATTGCGGCATGGGTTCCGAGACCATGCGTAGTCGCCCCGAGATAGGCTCCGGCCCCTTGCATGAGAAGTGATTCAGCAAATGAAAAGCCGGCACAATATCTACCGGTAGTACATGAGGAAGCAAAGATGACCGGGTGTCGCCAATGGTCAAAAAGATAGTTCTCATTCTTGACATCGGTAGAGGAGATCGTATCCCAGGAACCGGAGTTACCATGCCCGGCCAGAAAGACAACGTCGCGAGTATCGATAGTTGAAAGAAAGAGATTTTTCAAAACCAACTTGGTATAATCTTCACTATATTGGAGATAGTCCGGGGTATTGATACGGCTGATGTTGGCCGTGGGGTTCATCTTACCGATAGTGCCAAAGACCGTATCAACCTCTTTTTTAAAATTGATATTATCGGCACCCCCGCCTAAAGTCGCCGGGAAACCGCTGAAAAGAATATATTCGGAGCGGTCAAAGACGTAGCCGAATTCCTGACGGGCATCATTAATCGAAGTTTTGAGCCCCTGCTGAAGATCGACGGCCCGATTGCCGATCAAGCGGCCGAGACTCAGTTCCGGCCGTAACTCATTGCCGCAGGTACTGGCGTAGGGGTAATCGGTACAGTCAGAACTCAACATAATATCACCGCGCGTCGTATAGACCTCGCCAAAAGTCTTGCCGCTGAAGGCCGGGATAATCTCGGTTTCTCCAACCAAGAGAAGAAATCCATTGCTCGACCAATCACTTTTCAATTGCTTGTTCCAAAGACCGTTTTGCTTGACCAGATTGTGCAGCAAGTTAGCATCTCCGGCCACACTGCCGAAAGCATAACCTGTCGGTCTAAAGAGAGTGATGTAACCTAAGACTCCGTTTCTAAGTGCAGCAAGCTCGGCCATCAGACAGAGAAGTTTTTCAACCTCGGCCGGACTCTTTTGGTTAAAACTATGCAGGTTGACGGGAGAGGTAACCAGCAGGTAATCGGACGCCTTGACGGCAGCCTTGTAGGCAGTGCTTTGGTCTGATGCAATTTTTAAGCGTTCATAGGTGAAATTGTTCCCCTCCCAGTCATCATACCAGATATCCAGAGGGGTTTGATACTTGTCGCCGCCAATCAGAGGGGTTAAGATATAGGGATGGACCAGAACCGGTATGGCCTGATAACTGAAGGTTGTCGAATTTCCGACCGGGATCGGCAGCTCGGGAATAATCTCCATGGTCCAACTGATCGTCGAAGTATTGAAAGCAGCCTCGTAGTCGACTCGAGATTCATTTTTGCTGATGGGCTGAAAAAGCTGCAGGCGATCCAATAATTTGATATCGCAGGCTGCCGAACCCCCAACATTTTTGACCGTCAGATTGACCGTAAAAAGGTTGCCGCTACGGCTAACCGAACGTTTAACTTCAAGATCCGGAGGCGGGATCGGGGGCGAGTTATTGATCGTCACATCAACCGTTGCGAGATTGTATTTGATATCAACATCATAAACCTCAATGGCAAAACGACATAATCCGTTATCTAAAGAGCGAGTATTGAGGTTAAAGACGGCGGTTCCGGTTTTGGCACCAGCCGTTTCCGGAAACCAGGTACCATGCCACTCGCCATCAATCTTAAAATCGGCCTTGAGCAGACCCGTATCATCGCTCAGGGCAGCCGTCACCTGAACCGTTTCGGAAAGTTCAGCATTGGGCGCCGGCGTGCTAATTGCAACCGTCGGGGCCGAAACATCAACGAGGTTGGCAATGGTCGTGGTAACCAGACTGTCCTTGAACCGACCCGAAACATCATAAGCCCGGGCTTTCAGAGTATAGGTACCGTTGACAAAGTCACGGCTGTCAACTTTGAACAGGGTGCTACTGAAATCGTCGGCAAAGTCGGTTTTTAAAAGCTGGTCGTCAAGATATAATTCGACTTTATGAACACCCTGATTATCACTGGCGTTAACTTCAAAAAAAACAACATCCTGGGCCGTTGCCGGACCGTCCAGAGTAATTACGGGATCGATTAAATCGGCCTGCGGCAGGGTCGTAAAAATAAGATTGCGACTGACTTTCGTATTACCGATAGCATCGCTTGAGTTGACTGTAAAATGGTAGGCGGTGGCTGGAAAAAGGTTGGTCAGGGTAACCTGGTGCAGATAAGTCAAATCGAGATTACCGGCTGAGAAAGGGAAGACGCCGGCATCCACGCCATAATTGACCTGACTGGTCGCCGGCTCATCGGTTTCCCAGCTGATTATGGCCGTCGACGATGAAACCCCGCTGACATCAGGCCCGTTTAGAATAACGACCGGGAGCGTATCGACAACAACTTCATAAGCCGGACTCTCGCCGAAACCGCCGGCCATATCCTGCATACCGAACTTAATACGGTTGAGATTGTCGGGCCCCGAATCCTGACCGAATGGAACATCAAATGCGAAAATCGTCTCGACAGAAGTACTTCCTAGCATCCCGAAACAAGTTGCCGGCTGCCAGTCGCTCCAGTTAAGACCGCCATCAAGTGAAAAGGCATAGACTGCTGATCCCGGATCAAGTCCGGAACCTGAATCACTAACCTCAACCGTACAGGTCGGAGCCTTACTGGAGACTGCGGCAAGCGGGTTGAAATTCTGCCAGCTGCCGGGCGGCAGCTCCTCATCCCAGAAATAGTTATCGCTTAAAATTTTACCCGCCAATGGATAGGTGTAAACAATCCAATTGCTGTCGGCGACAAAGCCGGCCGGCGTACTCGCGCCCCGGCTGATAAAATCGAGCGGGTCGTTTTCAATAATATGGTAAAACTCGTAGGTATTAAGAGAGAACAGCTCATAAGCCCCAGCTATGTTACTGGTAGCAGTTGAAATCATAGTACCCAATGCAGTGGCATTACTGGAACCGTAAAGTTCAACTTCAACATCACTTAAAGGGGACGAAAAATCGCCCACCAAACCACGCAAGGTTTGGCCGGAAAATCTGTTGAGTGCGACCAACTCAGCATAGAGATTGATCCCCTGGTCATCATCGGCGCTATCGCGATAATCTTCCCAGACAGTGAAAAAATCGAAGTTGAAACCGGCCGTGACCGTGGGACGGCCGGCAAAAGAGTTATCAGTAATCAAAGGTTTTTCACCCTCAATACGACTGCCGTCACTCTTTAAGCGCTGGCAGTAAATATCGTGATCGCTGGCGCTGTACTCAAACTCCCAAATAACCAGATAATTATCGGCGGCAGGGCTGTAGGCGAGATCGGGATTTTCTCTTTTTCGGGTATCACCGAAAGAGATCGGATAGTTGCCACCGACCAAGCTCCCGTCACTGGCAACCCGCTGGCCGTAGATAT
>JANTGZ010000010.1 GCA_024762675.1 Thermodesulfobacteriota bacterium
AACTTTGAACTATGAACTTTGAACTATGAACTTTGAACTATGAACTTTGAACTATGAACTTTGAACTATGAACTTTCAACCTTTGAACTGTAAAAACACATGGATCTCCACGGAAATCTCAACGGCCTCAAACCGGGACAGCAAAAAAAACTCATCCAACTCTACCGCCGCCGCTGCCTGCCGGAACAGGTTATCAGCCCGGAACTGGCCCGCCATCTAACTCTTCTAAGCGTTGATTGCGGACGCCAGCTGGGTCTGCTTATCGACCGCAACGGCCATGTTGAAATGGTCATTGTCGGCGACAGCCAATCAATTACAATCCCCTCTCTGCACCGCTACCGACTGGGTCATGGACGCTTACGAGGCTTGCGCTGCATCCATACCAGTTTTGGACCTGAAAGCTTAAACCGGGAAGATATTACCGATCTCACGATGCTCCGTCTTGACCTTATGGCGGTTATCAAACTCGATAGCGTAGGTCTTCCGGAAAATATAGAAATCGCCCACCTCCTACCCTCTAGCGAGAAAAATAGCTACCTGACTCTACCGGCAACCCCGATTGACAAGCTTGAGGTTCACTGCCTTGAACTCTTTCATTCTCTGGAAAGCTCGGCCGTTACTCAATTCTCCCATGAAACCAGCGATGATGAGAGACAAAAAGCGATTATCATCAGCGTCGGACCGAACGCTTCTAAAACCCTGGATCAATCAGTCGCCGAAATGACGGAACTGGCCCGGGCGGCGAATATCACCGTGGTTGACAGCTTTACCCAACAACGCAAACTCAATCCGCATACCGCGATAGGCTCCGGAAAACTGAAAGAGATCATTATCTCCTCAATGGAACAGGATGTCGATCTCCTGATCTTCGACCATGACTTAAGCCCGACCCAGGTCAACAATCTCTCCCGTCAGACAGAACTTAAAGTAATCGATCGTACCCTGCTGATCTTAGACATCTTTGCCCGCCGCGCCTTAAGTCGTGAAGGAAAGCTTAAAGTGGAACTGGCCCAGCTCAAATACCGCCTGCCTCGAATTTCCGATAAAACCACAGCCCTCTCCCGCCTGACCGGGGGCATCGGCAGCCGGGGACCGGGTGAAACGACTCTGGAGATTGATCGAAGGCGGATTCGTGAGAGGATTTCAAAGCTCGAAAAAAGACTAAAAAAAATGGCCCGGAGCCGGACCATTGCAAGAACAAGACGGAAAAAGAACCAGCTTCCGCTGGTTTCGATTGTAGGCTACACCAACGCCGGCAAATCAACCCTGCTCAACACTCTGACCAGAAGTCAGGTATTTACCGAAGACCTCCCCTTTGCAACCCTGGATCCAACCACCAGACGCTTACGTCTACCCAGAGAACAGGAGATTATCATCACCGACACCGTCGGATTTATCAGGAGGCTGCCCAAAGACCTGCTCGATGCCTTTCGCACCACCCTTGAGGAGCTGGCCGAAGCCGACCTTCTGCTTCATGTCGTTGATAGTAACAGCAGTGAACTCGAAGAGCAGATCGAAACCGTCAACCAGTTACTTGAAGAGCTTGATCTCTCTCAGATACCAACCCTGATGGTCGCCAACAAGATTGACCTGGTGCCCACTGAAACTGCTCAATGGCTCAAAAAACGCTATCAGGCTATCACAATCTCGGCCCGGCGCTCAGAGAGCCTGGCCCCCTTGCTGGATGAGATCATTAAAACTTTAAATAAAAACTCTCCGGCCCGGCCCCTCAGCCTGCACCGGTCGGAGCTGGAGCATCCTTCTCCAGAACCCGTTCAAGGTAGGTCCGGGTCTCCTGCAGAAGATCGGAAAAAATCTTTTTCACCGGTTCAACCGAAGTAATATCAGCAAAGCGCTTCCCCGTAAAAAACAGGCCGCGCTCATAATCACCATCCCGGGCCCGCCTTAAGGCCTCCAGTATACAGAACTGATGGCCGCATTTTTTCAAACAGCCGTCACAACTTTTGGGCCGGATAGAGTTGTCACCTGACAGGTACTTCTCGACCAGCGGTGTAAGTATGGCATTGGCCGGCAAACCCACCGGCGACATGATGCGAACCAGATCAGAGGCTTTGGCATTAATCAGCAGATCCTTGAAATTTTTATGAACAGTACACTCATCGCTTAAGAGAAAGCGGGTTCCAAGCTGAACTCCGGCAGCCCCCAGCTCAAGCAGTTGGCCGATATCACGGCCATTGGCAAAACCACCGGCGGCAATTACCGGTATAGAAACCGCTTCACATATAGCCGGCAAAAGATCGTAAGTGTTCTCCTCAGTCCCCAGATGCCCGCCGGCATCACAACCTTCGACGATCACGGCGGAGGCTCCCAAACGTTCCGCCAGACGTGCCACTTTTGGCGAAGAAACCATAGTTACAATCGGGGTTTTCCACTCTTTACAGATCGTAAAGACATCGCGGGAAAAACCGGCCCCGGCAATTACGACATCGACCTTTTCTTTCAGGGAGACTAGAACAGCCTCCTTAAATTCCCGGGCCGCAACCATAATATTCAAACCTAAAAGCCCTTTGGTGGCAGCCCGAGCTTCACGCATCTGCAAACGAAGAGCATCCATATTCAAGCCGGTTCCACCGATCACCCCGATGCCGCCCTCTTCGGCCACAGACACGGCTAACTTAGAGGTTGAGACACTAACAGCCATGCCCCCCTGGATAATCGGTTGATCAGCAATCGCCTGCCCTATTTTCAGTGACGGGATCTTCAAGATAAATTTTCCTTTACTTTTTTTACCAAAAACTATTAAGGCTATCTTTTTACGGCCTTATACCAAAATGAGACCAAAGAGACAAACTTAAAAAATAACCCCTATTTATTTCCGATCTATAGTGCCTTTCGGCTCTATATGTAAAGTTAAAAATAGTTAACTAGCTGATTTAACCTATGACTCATCCAGACATCTACTCAGACATAAAGAACCTGGCCCCGCAAATTGCCTATTTTTCCATGGAGATCGGCCTGCGGGTCGACATCCCCACCTACAGTGGCGGCCTCGGCGTACTGGCCGGCGACACCATTAAAGCCGCCGCCGACCACGAACTGCCATTTGTGGCCATCACCCTGCTCTACAGGGAAGGTTATTTCAAACAACATTTAAGCGAGAAAGGAGAGCAAAGCGAAGAGCCGGTCAGATGGAATCCTGACGACCTGCTGATAGAGCTTGACCAGATCACCATTACGGTTGAAATCGGTTCTTCTCAGATTGCCCTGCGACCCTGGCTTTACATAGTTGAGGGCTGTGACGGCGGCCAGGTACCAGTCTTTTTCTTAGACAGTGACCTACCCGAAAACAGCCCTCAAGAGCGCCACCTGACAGCCCAGCTCTACGGCGGTGATCGGCGCTATCGCCTCTCCCAGGAGATTATCCTCGGGATTGGCGGTCTACGCCTGCTCAGCGCCCTCAAGATTCGTAATATCCTCAATTTCCATCTCAATGAAGGCCATGCCGCCCTGCTCACTTTAGAGTTGCTTAAGCGTTACCAGCGAGATATCGAAGAGACCTGGGATCCTGATCAGGTCTGGGATTTCGAGAGGGTTCGCAATCACTGTGTCTTTACCACCCACACCCCGGTTCCCGCTGGACATGACCGCTTCGACTATCAGCTGGTTGAGGAACTGCTGGGAGACTACATACCACTATCAGTACTCAAAAGATTTGCCGGCCACCATGATCTCAACCTGACCACTCTGGCCCTTAATCTCTGCCGCCACACAAATGCCGTCTCAAAGTGCCATCGTGATGTCAGCACCCTGATGTTCCCTGACCACCATATCAAAGCGGTTACCAATGGCGTCCACTCGACCAGCTGGACCAATGCAGAGTTTCAAAATCTCTACGACCACTATCTGCCGGGTTGGCGCCGGGACAACTTTTTGCTGCGCAACGCCATTGCCATCCCTGACGATGAACTTTTTGCGGCCCATCAGAGTGCCAAACAGCGCCTCCTGCATCATATCAAAGAAAAAACCGGCACCATCCTTGATCCCGAGATCCTGACTATCGGCTTCGCCCGTCGGGCAACCCCCTACAAGCGCGCAACTCTGCTCTTCTCCCAACCCGACAGGCTGCGCCACATAACTCAATATTACGGCCCTCTGCAATTAGTTTTAGCCGGCAAGGCACATCCTCATGATGAACCCGGCAAGCAGCTGATCAAGGATATTTTTAGAACCCGAGAACAACTCAGCGACCTGATCAAGATCGTCTATCTTGAAAATTACGACATGGAGCTTGGTAAATTGATTACCGGTGGTGTCGATCTCTGGCTTAATACGCCAACCCGTCCCCTTGAAGCCTCCGGCACCAGCGGTATGAAGGCGGCCCATAATGGTGTACCCAATTTCAGCATCCTTGATGGCTGGTGGATTGAAGGCTGGATTGAAGGCAAAACCGGCTGGGCCATCGGCCCCCCCCCAACCGGCCCCCAGGTCGATCACGAAAGCAACCTGCTGGACGCGGACGATCTCCATGAAAAACTGGAGAAAGAGATAATTCCGATCTACTACAACAAACGTCCAATTTGGATTGAAATCATGCGCCAGGCCATAAGTTTTAACGCCTCTTTTTTTAACACATACAGAATGCTCATGGAATATTACATGAATGTCTACTCCTTTGACCCACCGACTCGAGTTGCCCTTGGAATCAGGGAAAATCGTCATTGATATCGGCGAAGCCATCAATAAATTGTTGACAATAAGTAAGCCTCAATAGTATATCAGCGACGCTTTCAGCCACAAAACCAGACCACAGGAGTCAAACAAATAATGCTCGACCTGAAATTTATTCGTAACAATCTTGAGACCGTTGCCGCCATGTTGACGGCGCGCAGTAACAGTCTCGATTTAAGTGAGTTCAAAACGCTCGACAGTCAGCGACTTGAACTCTTAGGACAGGTCGAAACCCTTAAGAACCAGCGAAATACCAGTTCCGACACCATTGCCAGAATGAAAAAGGCAAAAGAGGATGCAGGCGCCGAGATCACTGCCATGCGCGATGTCTCCCGTCAGATAAAAGAGCTGGATGCCCAAGTCTCCGAGGTTGAAAAGCAACTTTATGAAATAGTCTACCTGATCCCCAATCTCCCACACAACAGTGTACCTCAAGGCAGCACTGAAGAGGACAATAGTTTCGTTCGCGAGTGGGGCGTAAAACCGGAACTACCGTTCACCCCGGCCCCGCACTGGGATATCGGAGAAAAACTTAAAATTCTCGACTTTGAACGAGGTGCTAAAATCACCGGTTCCCGGTTCACCCTCTACCGAGACCTGGGTGCCAAACTGGAACGAGCTTTGATCAATTTCATGCTCGATCAGCATACCGAAAAACATGACTACACGGAAGTTCTGCCGCCCTTCATCGTCAACCAGACTTCAATGACCGGCACCGGACAACTGCCTAAATTTGCTGACGACCTCTTCAAACTTGAGGGCTTAGACTACTACCTGATCCCCACGGCCGAGGTTCCGGTTACCAACATTTTCCAGAATGAGATCCTGGAAAATAGTGAACTACCCAGCTACTTTGTTGCCTACACACCATGCTTTCGCAAGGAAGCCGGTTCCCATGGCCGTGACACCCGGGGCCTGATTCGCCAGCATCAATTCAACAAGGTAGAACTGGTAAAATTTTCCGACCCGGAAAACTCATACGATGAACTGGAAAAACTGCTTGCCAATGCCGAATCTATATTACAGGCTCTTAACCTCCACTATCGAGTGGTTAATCTCTGTTGCGGCGATCTTGGCTTTTCAGCCAGCAAAACTTATGATATAGAGGTCTGGCTACCGGGCCAGGGAGTTTACCGAGAAATCTCCTCCTGTAGTAATTTTGAAGATTTCCAGGCGCGTCGGGCTAATATCCGCTACCGCCCAAAAACCGGTGGCAAAACCCGCTTCGTCCACACCTTAAACGGCTCCGGACTGGCAGTTGGCCGCACCTTGGTTGCAATTTTAGAAAACTACCAACAGGAGGACGGCAGTGTGATCATCCCTGAAGTCTTAAGGCCTTATCTTAAGGGAAAAGAGAAGATTACTAAACAATAACAACATACGGAGGGATGGCCGAGTGGCTTAAGGCGGCGGTCTTGAAAACCGTTGAGTGAAAGCTCCGTGGGTTCAAATCCTACTCCCTCCGCCATTTTCATAAAAAGCCCGGCGAACAGCCTTCGCCGGGCTTGACTTTTCAACTACCTTCTGGTAAACGACGTCCCTCCTTGAACAATCAGGGAAACGATACAACGGACAGGTCACAACCCGGAGAGATGGCCGAGTAAGGCTGAAGGCGCTCGCCTGCTAAGCGAGTATGTGGTTTATCCTGCATCGAGGGTTCGAATCCCTCTCTCTCCGCCACTTTTTAATGGCTGCTTTAAAACAAAATATGCGCCGCTAGCTCAGCTGGATAGAGTGCCTGACTACGGATCAGGAGGCCGGGAGTTCGAATCTTCCGCGGCGCGCCAATTACACCAAGCACTTACCAGATTTTCGGTAAGTGCTTTTTTATTACTCAGCGATTTCAGTGGCACTATTTTATCGATACATTCTGTTGACATGCACGATAAATGAGAAAATCAACGCTTTTCCCTTTTCAGCTCAACCTTAACCCGATTCCCGGCATTAGGGCATTCCCAAACCATCACATCTTTATCTGGGAAAAGAGGAAAAGTGCCGTCAAACTGAAGAAGGGTTACCCACTGAAAAATATTATGATAAAAGTAGCCACAAAAATCACCACACTGATGAACTCCTAGTTCAAATTCATCTCCTACTTTCATTCCGATTGTACAATCTCCACTGGTTTCAATAATCTTAGCTGTCACTTTATTACCGATGGCTGGATATTTTACTGTCATGATTGTGCCTCCTTGTGATTTACTTAAAGTTTATTTTAAACAAGAAATTAGATACCATAAACTCAAATACGTAACAACTTTAAACTAGCGCTGAAAAGGTATTGTTAAAAACACTGCCAACCACAATAACTTATAAATCAATGCAACGACGCCCATACCGACTATTATTCCGACAACCAACAATCAAAAAGTGACTCAGTGAAACCCCGCCATAAAAAACAAGAAAATATTTGTCGTCTCGGAAGGGGTTCAACAACACCCAACAGTCAGTCCGTCTACCATATACCACTGCGGACAGTCCGTTCTCCCAAAATTTTCGGCAAATATGTCCAACTCCAGTAGACCTGGGTCTGCCGCCAGGCCTGCCAGATCGACGCCATCCACATCGCGGTCGTCATCGAAGTTTTCCTCGCACAAGGAGACTGCCTGACTGAGAAAGACGCCGGATTCCGACGACCAGTCCACCTCCGCCGGAACATCAACATTAAAAATTTCCGAGTGCGAGAAATCTGCCAGCCCCGACGAGACGTTGCCACCGCTGGATTGGCCCCTGACCGTCAGCAAGGCTTGTACATAGACACTGATTTCATGGGCTTCAGTAAGCGTTGTACCCGTATTCACCAGCTGGCGGGACAGCTCAAACTTTTGATAAACGGCGCCATCTTACGGCAGGTGTGGCTTTTTCTTAATATTCTTAATTATAACCAGTCAAACGCAATTGTCAATATTGCCTACACTGTAAAGATATTAAACACTGCAACTGGGGAGAGCCTAGATCATAAATGGATGGATTGAGGTTTCAATTGGCAAACTCTTTTCTGGTAGCAAATTCACTTTCGGCGGAGTGATTAATCGGATCATGGGTTTTGATGAATAGCGGGAAAGCCCTGAGATCAACGCGCTACGTGGGAAACTCTGCCATGCTGATGCCGATTTAAAGCTTTAGGGTGTCTTGAAAATTGCAGTGAGAGATTGATTACAGTACAAGAAGGGAGAAACACTATGGCTTTACCGTGGAAAACACTCGACCAATTTACAACTGAAGATGAAGGAATTCTGGAACTACGGCAGCGCGGCAAAGGGGACTATCTAATTACCCTCGGCTCTCAAGTGCTGATGAACAGTAAAGCTCAGCGCTCAGAAATAGCCCTCGGCAAACTCGGCTGTCAAGGTCTGATGCGACATCCCAAACCCCACGTGCTGGTCGGTGGTTTGGGAATGGCAATAACCTTGCGCGCGGTTCTCGATGCCCTCCCCGGTACGGCCCAGGTCACTGTTGCTGAACTTAACCCAATAATTCACGAATGGTGCCTTGGGCCACTCTCCGAACTGACCGGAGGAGCTGCAAAAGACCCACGCGTAACAACTGAAATTGCAGATGTTGCAAAACTAATCAAAAAATCGGGCAAAGAAAACTTTGACGCGATTATCATTGATCTCTACCGGGGTCCCCACCCCCAGACCGACAGACTCAATGATCCCATCTACGGCAGTCGTGCCATCAAGCATACCCATTCTGCACTAAAGCCCGGTGGAATCTTCGCTGTATGGGGGGAAAATCCAGATTCAGGTTTTGAAAAACGGCTTTCTTCCGGAGGGTTTAAAGTGCACTGTGAAAGGCCGGGCAAGGGGGGCTATCGCCATGCTGTCTGGGTCGCGACAAAAACCACAATTACTGATGGCAGGGGGACAGGGTCCAATCTTACTCCTTAACAGAAAGATTGCCTCTTCCAATCTCAACTTTCCAATCAAATCTAAACGAAAGATTATCACAAATAAGCGTATAGAGTAAATATACGCTTATTTGCTAATTATAGGATAAGCGAGTTTCTTCATCAGCCAATGTGGGTTGAATAATTTTTTTCCAATCGAAATCATCCCACGTCCCCAACTGATCGTGCATATTGAGATATTTCTGAGGTATAGGATGAGTACCATAAACGACTTCAAGACCATATTGTGCCTCAATAAAGTCGCTAAAATAGGTGATATGAGGACATGGAGGATAACCCACAACTAATCCCGTAGCTAAATGTATTATTTCGGCTCCGTTGCCCTTCATCTCCTCCACAGCATATTCAACATTACCACCCGGACACCCGTCACAAGAGGTATACCCGACAACTTCCACTTCCATATTCTTATATCGGTTAAAGGCACCTTCTCGATTACGCAATGACCTAAAACACTTTCCGCCTGCACACCTGCGATAACGATCACAGATAATTATACCAATATCTATTTTTTCTTTCATGTCATCTCCAGATTAAAGGGAAATTGGTCGTTTGTTTAAAAGTGATTTAGAGATATTCGTCGATCAATTTTTCAGCAATCTGAACGGCGTTAAGGGCGGCACCTTTACGAATATTGTCGGCGACGACCCAGAGGTTGATACCGTTAGCGATCGATTCGTCCTCGCGAATCCGGCCGACCAGAGTGGCATCATGGCCGGCGGCATCGATGGCCAAGGGATAGCGGTTTTGTGAGAGATCATCGACAAGTTCGACGCCAGGGGCTCTCCCCATCAGCTCACGAACTTCCTCAACCGAAATTTTCTCATCGGTCTCAATATTGATCGATTCGGAATGGCTGTAAAAAACCGGCACGCGAACCGTAGTGGCGGTCACGCCGATGCTATCATCGCCAAAGATCTTTTTGGTCTCGCGAACCATCTTCATCTCCTCCTTGGAGTAACCGTTCTCAAGAAAGATATCGATATGGGGCAGACAGTTGAAGGCGATCTGGTGAGGATAGACTTTGACCGGTAGTTCCGGCGCTTGGTTAAAAAGAGCTAATACCTGTTTTTCCAGCTCTTCAATCGCCTTTTTGCCGCTACCGGAGACCGCCTGATAGGTAGAAACGACGATCCGACGAATTCCGACGGCATCGTAAATCGGTTTTAAAGCAACCACCATCTGAATAGTCGAACAGTTAGGATTGGCAATAATCCCGCGGGCGCGAAAATCGGCGATCGCACCGGGATTGACCTCAGGTACAACCAAAGGTACATCGGCATCCATGCGAAAGGCATTGGTATTATCGATCACCACCGCCCCGCTGGCCGCTGCCGCCGGAGCAAAAGCTTCACTGATTGAACCACCGGCTGAAAAGAGAGCGATATCGACGCCAAAAAAAGAGTCCTCTGTAAGTTCCTCGACGACATATTCGGCCCCCTTGAACTCATAAGCCTTACCAACCGAATTAGCCGAAGCCAACAATTTTAGTTGAGCCACAGGAAAATCCCGGGCTTCAAGGGTTGCTATCATCTCATTGCCAACCGCACCGGTAGCACCTACCACGGCAACATTATATCCAGCCTTGTTCATTTTTTTCTCCGTAAAAAACTGTATTTTTGTTTTAATAATTTGTAAAATCGTAGATTGGCTTTTACGACGCCAAGCGTTTTCGCCAATGTTCCATAAGACCGCCATCATCAATCAGTTTCTGCATGAAGTCTGGAATCGGCTGGGCTTTAAACTGCTGACCACTGGTCAGATCGTCTATAGTGCCGGTAGTGGAATTGATGGCGACCTCATGACCCGCTTCGATAGCAGCGGCAGCTTCGGCTGATTCAAGAATCAAGAGCCCGGTATTAAAGGCGTTGCGATAGAATATCCGGGCGAAAGTCGGAGCAATAACACAGGCCACACCGGCGGCTTTAATAGCTATCGGGGCATGTTCCCGGGAAGAACCACAACCGAAATTTTTTCCGGCAACCATGATATCGCCCGCTTTGACCTTGCCGGCAAAGCCGGTATCGGCATCCTCCATACAGTGTTTGGCCAGTTCCGAGGGATCCGAAGTGTTAAGATAGCGGGCCGGAATAATGGCGTCGGTATCAATATCATCACCAAATTTCCAAACTTTTCCTTGTATTGTATTCATCAGGTTTTCCTTATTTTTCAATTCTACTTTAACCCTGTCTACTAAGATCCGAAAACTAAACCACCTCTTCCGGGGTGGCTATACGGCCCAAGATGGCACTGGCGGCAGCAACTGCCGGGTTGCTCAGATAGACCTCGCTTTCGGGATGACCCATGCGGCCGACGAAGTTGCGGTTAGTGGTCGCCACAGCTCGTTCACCGGCAGCAAGAATCCCCATATGGCCGCCGAGACAGGGGCCACAGGTTGGCGGTGAAATCAGGGCTTCGGCGTCAATAAATATCTCGGTTAAACCTTCTTTGATCATCTGGCGATAGACATCCTGGGTTCCGGGAATAATCAAAAGACGCATATAGGGAGCCGCTTTCCGGCCTTTGAGCAGTGAGGCCGCCAGACGAAAATCTTCAATCCGACCATTGGTACAGGAGCCGATCACCACCTGATCGATTTCGATCTTATCGGCCGCAGCCTGATCGACAGAACGGCTTTTGTCGGGCAGTGGCGGATAAGCCACCTGGGGCCTGATCGCCGAGGCATCGATCTCAATGGTTTTACAGTAGACAGCATCAGGATCACTGGCAAAGAGTGTATAGTCACGCTGAGCCCGGGAACGAACATAGTCAAGAGTGATTTCATCGGGAGCGATAATCCCATTTTTGGCTCCCGCTTCAATCGCCATATTGGCCATTGACATACGGCCGTACATCGGCAGCGTATCAATAGTTTCACCCATCATCTCGAGAGCCTGATAGAGGGCTCCGTCGACCTTCAGGATACCGATAGTATGTAGAATTAAGTCCTTGCCCTCAACCCAAGGTGCCGGTTTACCGTGGTAAACCACTTTGATAGTCTCGGGAACTTTGAACCAGACCTTACCGGTTGCCATAGCGGCAGCAAGGTCGGTACTGCCAACACCGGTAGCAAAAGCGCCTAATGCACCATAGGTACAGGTATGAGAGTCGGCACCGACAATCAAATCACCGGGCAAAACCAAACCCTGCTCCGGCAAAAGGACATGTTCAATTCCAACTCGACCGATCTCAAAATAGTTTTTAAGCCCCTGTTGCTTGGCAAAATCACGCAATATTTTAGACTGTTCGGCCGATTTAATATCCTTGTTGGGGGTAAAATGGTCGGGAATCAGAAGTACCCGTTCGTCATCAAAAACCTTTTCCACGCCGAGTTTTTCAAACTCGGCGATCGCAATCGGGGCCGTAACATCATTGGCCAAGGCGATATCGACCTTGGCTTCGATCAGTTGACCGGGCTCTACCTCATCAAGACCGGCATGAAAAGCGAGGATTTTTTCGGTTATTGTCTGGGCCATAAAGTTCTCCCTCTTTATTCAGTGGTCAGTCGTCAGTAGACAGTTTTCAGTGTTTTTTACTGACGACTGATGACTGACCACTGACGACTATTCTAAACCGTCACTTGGGGACGGTTGCGTTTTTTGTATTCAAGTTTATTGAGAGCATTCATATAGGCTCTGGCACTGGCAACAACGACACAGGTATGGGCACCCTGTCCCATAACCGTCAACCCCTTTTCGCGGATTCTCACGGTGACTTCACCGAGTGCGTCCGCACCCCCTGTAATTGATTTAACCTCATAAGTCAAGAGACGGCTCCGGGTGTCGGTCAACTGCTTGATAGTCTTAAAAACCGCATCGACAGCACCGTCACCAAACTCAGCCCCATGCCGGTTTTCACCCTCAACCTCTATCTCTAAAGTGGCACTCGGCATCGCTACCGTGCCACTGTTGAAGCTGACAAAATTGAGCGTGAAATAGTGAGGTATGCGAATGATTTCATCAGCTATCAAAGCGTCAATATCCTCATCAAAAACCTCCTTTTTCTTGTCTGCCAGTTTTTTGAAAGCAACAAAAGCGGTCTCAACTTGCGCAGGCTCAAGTTCGTAACCGAGATCGTTGATCTTCTCCTGAAAAGCGTGGCGGCCGGAGTGTTTGCCCATAACCAGACTGTTTTGCGGCAGACCGATCGATTCCGGCGTCATAATCTCATAGGTCGCTTTATTCTTCAGGACTCCATCCTGATGGATACCGGCTTCATGGGCAAAAGCGTTAGCCCCGACGATCGCCTTGTTGGGTTGAACCCGAATACCGGTCACCTGACTGACCAGGCGACTGGTGGGATAGATCTGAGTGGTAACTATTCCGGTCTCGTAGTCCAAGTTGTCGGGCCGGGTACGTAAAGCCATAACCAATTCTTCAAGCGAGGAGTTGCCGGCCCTCTCCCCGATACCGTTGACCGTACATTCAACCTGCCGGGCGCCGGCCTGGATGGCAGCAATCGAGTTAGCGGTCGCCAGACCGAGATCGTTATGGCAATGGACCGAGATGACGATACCTTCACCACCGTCAGGCAAGCGCTCTCTGATCGATGAAATCATTGAGAAATATTCACGAGGCACGGTATAGCCAACCGTATCCGGGATATTGATGGTTTTCGCCCCAGCCTCGATTACGGCGGTAAAGATTTTAACGAGAAAATCGATGTCACTGCGAGTCGCATCTTCGGCTGAAAATTCAATGTTTGAGGTCAGGGTGCGAGCGTAGCGAACAGCCGCCACCGCCTGCTCGAGAACCGCTGCGGGCTCCATCTGCAATTTATGCTTCATATGAATCGGCGAAGTTGCGATAAAAGTATGAATACGAGGATCGGCACCACCTTTCAAAGCCTGCCAGGCCCGATCGATATCTGTTCGACTGGCCCGTGCAAGTCCCGCCACCTGGCAACCCCGGATCTCGTCACTAACCAACTTGACCCCGGCAAAATCCCCCTCTGAAGCGATCGGAAAGCCGGCTTCGATAACATCAACCCCGAGTTTTTCAAGCTGTCGGGCCAGCAACAGTTTCTCCTCCACGTTCATACTGGCGCCGGGAGACTGTTCACCATCTCTTAAAGTCGTGTCAAAAATTGTTATCCTGTCCATAATTTCCTCCATATATTTTACAGTTCAAAGTGCAAAGTGCAAAGTGCAAAGTTCAACATCCTTGCTTATAGAAAATGATATATCATAAACTAAAAATCCCCCTGAATTCTTTAAGCGAACTCAGGGGGATTGGCATCTATTATCAATAAGGTTAGTTTGCAGATCGCTTCAGCTAATGCACAATCTTCTCCTCATCGAACCCCTGAGTCCGCTTTTTTAGTAGTCCGGTTAGTAGTAGCAAGGATTTAACCGGTCCGGAAAAGGTATAGATCACGGCGAGAATAAAGAGAGATATCTGAGGCTCGGCAGCAATCACAATAAAGACCACGGCCATCATGACCAAAGCTACGAATGGAGCGCGGCCCTGAAAAATGGACTCTTTAAAAGCCGGATACTTGACGTTACTGACCATTAAGAAAGCCAACCCATAGCAGAGTAAGAGAAGTACAATATTACGCTCAATACCGGTCGCACCAAGATGATCGGCGATCAGGACCGTGGTTGCTGCCATACTGGCCGCTGCCGGGATCGGCAGGCCGGTAAAACTGCCCTTTGGAGCCGAATCGGCCTGAACATTGTAACGGGCCAAACGCAAGGCCCCGCAGGCAACAAAGAGAAATGCGGCAAGCCAGCCTAAGCGACCAAAAGATGAGAGACTCCACTGAAAAATCAACAAAGCCGGAGCCACTCCAAAAGAGACAAGATCAGCCAAGGAATCAAATTCCATGCCGAAACGGCTGGTGGCATTCATCATACGAGCCACCTTGCCATCAAGGATATCGAAGACATTGGCCACAATAATAGCCGTGGCAGCGGTACCATAATCGCCTTTGATTGCCGAAATCATGGCGAAAAAACCACAAAAAAGATTGCCCATGGTGAAAAGGTTGGGCAGGAGGTAGATTCCTCGTATCACGTTAACTCCACACTTATTTTCGTATTTTTCAAAAACGCACAGATAACCCATTAACACAATTAACCGACATTTGGCAAGTAACCAATAATTGTCTCTCCACCCTTGACGTGCTGACCGACCGAAACATCAATCTCGGTTTGCGGCGGCAGATAGAGATCTACCCGCGAACCGAAACGAATCAGGCCAAAGCGCTCGCCTTTTTCCAACATATCATCTGGGCCGACAAAACAGACAATGCGGCGGGCAATGAGACCAGCAATCTGAACAAAGGCTAGACGCCGCCCCTGCTCATCCTCAATCACCACCAAATTACGCTCATTTTCGTCCGAAGCCTTATCAAGATCAGCCGAAAAGAACTTTCCAGGTTTATAGTGAATTTCAAGAACTCGGCCAGCCGCCGGAGAGCGATTGACATGAACATTAAAGATCGACATAAAGATACTGATTTTGGTACTTTCAGACATACCGGACAATTCTGGACCATCGACCTGGGTTACCGAGAGTATACGACCATCGGCCGGCGAGACCACCGTCCCTTCACGAAAAGGTGGATAGCGGTCCGGATTACGAAAAAAGGAGCCGGTAAAAATTGCCAAAAGCAAAGCCAGTTTCCAGAGCCAGCCCCAACCCAGAAGAAAAAATATAATAGTGGCCAGACCGAGCCCCAAGACCCAACGATGACCCTCAGGGTGAACTTTGTTCAGTAAAGGCAAATTACTCAGTTTCACAATGTGACTCCTCAATGTTAATTTCTTTTCTTATCGACCAGTTTATCTTTGCTGATCCAGCTCATCATGGAGCGCAACTCCTCACCGACCTGCTCGATTTCATGTTCTTCGCCGTTCCTGGTCAGGGCATTAAAAACCGGTCGGTTGGCCTGGTTTTCAAGAATCCACTCACGGGCAAAAGAGCCGTCCTGAATCTCCTCCAGGATCTCGGCCATCGCTTCCCGGCTCTCCTCGTTAATTACCCGAGGACCACGGGTCAGGTCTCCAAACTGGGCCGTATTGCTGATCGAATAACGCATATTGCTGATACCGCCCTCGTAAATCAGGTCAACAATCAATTTAAGTTCGTGGAGACATTCAAAATAGGCCATCTCCGGAGCATAACCGGCATCTACCAAGGTTTCAAATCCGGCCCGGATCAATTCGGTCACCCCACCACAGAGCACAGCCTGTTCGCCAAAAAGATCAGTTTCGGTCTCTTCCCGGAAACTGGTCTCAATAATCCCGGCCCGACCTCCGCCAATACCGCATGCATATGCCAAAGCCAGATCCCGGGTGTTACCGGAGGGGTCCTGATGCAGGGCGATCAGGGTAGGGACCCCCATTCCTTTGGTATATTCATGACGGACCAGATGGCCGGGTCCTTTCGGAGCGGCCATAAAAACATTGACACCGACAGGAGGAACAATCTGTCCATAATGAATATTGAAACCATGGGCAAAAGCTAAATAGTCACCATCATCAAGATTGGGGGCAATCGCTTCCCGATAGAGAGCGGCCTGAAGTTCATCGGGAACCAAAATCATAATAACCTGGGCTTGCCGTACCGCTTCAGCCGTCTCCAAAAGCGGCAAACCACCGGTTTCAGCCTTCTGCCACGAGGGGCCGCCGGGCCGCAAACCGACCACGACATCAAAACCGCTCTCTTTCAGATTATGAGCATGTGCATGTCCCTGACTGCCATAACCGATGACAGCAATCTTTTTGTCCTGCAAAACCGACAGGTCAGCATCTTTTTCGTAATAGAGCTGCATATTCTTTTACCTCATTCCCTAAAAATTAGATGTTACAAAACTTGATGGTATCGTAAAAAAATATCTACTTATCATTTACAACTGTCCCGGGCCAGGGCAACCATACCGGTACGCGACATCTCTTTAATTCCGAAAGGCCCTAGAACCTCTAATGCGGCCTCCACTTTGGCCCGCTCACCCGTCATCTCAATAATCAGAGAACGAGGGCCCAACTCCAAAACCCGGCCCTGATAAACCTCTACCAAACGTAGCAATTCAAGTCTTTTTGCACCGCTGTTTACGGCAAATTTCAAAAGTACCAACTCGCGGGCCATCTGTTCAGATTCGGTCAGCTCAACCACCTTTATTACATTAATTAACTTATTGAGCTGTTTAGTAATCTGTTCGATGATATGATCAGCACCCTGGGTTACAATTGTCATACTTGAGATAGTTGAATCATCGGTTTCCGCCACGGTCAGGCTTTCGATATTAAAACCGCGCCCGCTAAAGAGCGAAGCGATGCGGGAGAGGACACCAAACTCATTCTCAACCAGAACATTGATAATATGCTTCATACCTCCTCCTTAAACCAGCAACATATTGGAGATCGCCTCACCGGCGGGCACCATGGGGTAGACATTCTCTTCAGATGCAACCACGACATCAACTACCACCGGTCCGGGATGGGAGAAAGCTTGTATCAGAGTAGGCTCAACCTCTTCCGGTTTCTCAGCCCGCAGACCTAGAGCACCATAGGCTTCCGCCAACTTGACAAAATCGGGGGCATGACTCATTTGAGTTGATGAATAGTGCTTGTCGAAAAAGAGCTCCTGCCACTGCCGCACCATACCCAAATACCCATTATTAAGAATAACCACCTTGACCGGCAAATTATACTGGACCACGGTGGCCAACTCCTGGCTGTTCATCTGGATACTGCCGTCACCGGCGATATCAATTACCAGGCGCTCAGGAAAGGCGACCTGAGCCCCCATCGCTGCCGGCAAACCGTAGCCCATGGTCCCGAGACCACCGGAGGTCAACCAACTACGGGGTTTGGTGAAGGTGAAAAACTGGGCCGCCCACATCTGGTTCTGACCGACCTCAGTACTGATAATCGGATTATACCCTTTTGCCAGTTCACTGATTTTCTCAACCACAAACTGAGGTTTAATTATATCATTCTGCTCGTAAGAAAGCTTATGCAGGTCCCGCCAGTGGGCTATCTGTTTTAGCCACTCATCATGCCCGGCAGCACAGCGCTCAGCCTCCTCATTGGAATCCTTAACCACTTCAAGCATCTTCTTTAGAACATCTAACAGATCACCAACAATCGGGATATCGACATCTACATTTTTACTGATCGAAGTGGGATCGATATCGACGTGAACAATCTTGGCATCGGCCGCAAATTTGTCGATACGTCCGGTAACCCGATCATCGAAACGGGCTCCGAAGGCGAGCAGTACATCACTTTTGGTAACCGCCATATTGGCCCGATAGGTACCATGCATCCCAAGCATGCCCAAAGAGAGATAGTCATCTTCAGGAAAAGCACCAAGCCCCATCAGGGTCGTGGTTACCGGTATATTCAAACGGCATGCAAGCGCAGTCAGTTCAGTCGCGGCATCAGCCAGCACGGCCCCTCCGCCGACGTAAAATAGTGGTCGCCGAGCCTTGAAAAGCATCTTCATAGCCCGCTGAATCTGACCGGCATGGCCAGTATAATTAGGGTTATAACCTTTGAGCAAAGGTTTTACAGCATCTTTTTTAACACTCATGCCGGCAATCACATCTTTGGGCAAATCGACCAGAACCGGTCCCGGACGGCCACTGCCGGCGATATGAAAAGCTTCATTAACAATCCGCTCCAGATCTTCGACCCTTTTGACAAGAAAGTTATGCTTAGTGCAGGGCCGAGTTATACCAACGATATCAGCTTCCTGGAAAGCGTCATTGCCAATCAACGGAGTTGGCACCTGACCTGTAAAAACTACCATTGGAATTGAATCCATACAGGCTGTCGCCAATCCGGTAACCGTATTGGTCGCCCCCGGCCCGGAAGTAACCAGAGCTACTCCGACCTTACCAGTGGCCCGAGCGTAACCATCTGCGGCATGAACCGCCGCCTGTTCATGCCGAACCAAAATATGACGGCATGAATATTCCGGCAGATGATCATAGAGATTAATTACTGCTCCACCGGGATAACCAAAAATCACTTCGACCCCTTGCTCCTGTAAAATTTCAAGGAGTATCTGGGCTCCACTTATCTTTTTCATCGGCATCTCCTCTCTTCACAATACATGCACAGGTTCAGAGTGTCAATATTTCAGTCGGCAGTTATCAGTTGCCGACGACCAGTAAAACCATTACAAACCAGCAAGTGCGACGATGTCAAGGAGCTAGAGAGACTGTCATCAAGCCTGTCTCTTCAGCTATTCCGAGCATTAAATTCATATTCTGAACCGCTTGACCAGCAGCCCCCTTAACCAAATTATCGATAGCAGAAAAAAGAATCAAACTACGTTGATCGCTAGCCATAACATAACCGATATCGCAATAATTACTGCCCCGTACCGCGTTAAGAGTCGGCAGGCTGCCGGCTGGGAGAAGTCTGACAAAAGTCTCATTTCCATAAGCACCATAAAGAGCCTCCTCAATCTCTGCGGTAGCAACATCGCGCGACAAGGGCAGGTAGATTGAGGAGAGAATCCCTCGATTAACCGGTAGCAGGTGGGGAACAAAGAGCAGCTTAGTAACCCTTCCTGAAGCCCGCTTGAGCTGCTCTATCATCTCCGGCTGATGCCGGTGGTTACCGGCCTTGTAGGGTTTAAAATTATCGCTCACCTCACAGTAAAGAGAGCCAAGATTGAGACTGCGACCGGCCCCGCTGGCCCCTGATTTGGCATCGACAATAATCGTCGTATCGGACTCAATCAGGTCAAGAGACAGAATCGGAGCCAGCGGCAGGATCACACTGGTCGGATAACAACCGGGGTTACCAACCACCCGGGCCGAAGGAATTTCAGACCTGAAAAGCTCCGGCAAACCGTAAACCGCCTCAGCCAAAAGCTCAGGTTCGGTATGAGGCTGATACCAACTCTCATAAAGTTTCTGATCACTGAATCGATAGTCGGCACTAAGATCAACTACTTTTTTCCCCGCCTCATGCAGTTTGGCAACTACCTCAATCGCGGCCTTATGCGGCAGGGCGGTGAAAACCAAATCGGCCAAAGCGGCAATCTCAGTCACCCGATTATCCATAAAGGAAAGCTTGACAATATCACGCAGGGAGGGAAAAAGCTCGGCTACCGGTACACCAACATGCTGACGTGAGGTAACCGCCGTCAACTCAACCTCCGGATGACCAGCCAGAATCCGCATAAGTTCAACACCAGTATAACCACTGGCCCCAATAACCGCTACTCTTATTTTCGCCACACCTTATCTCCTAATCAAAAAAACAAAAAAAGGGAGGCCGTTTTTGCGGCCTCCCTTGGTTCCAAGTTCTGTCTCTCTCCAGTATCTATTAACGTTTAGAGAACTGGTAGCGAGCCCGGGCACCGCGTTGGCCGTATTTTTTGCGCTCCTTAATTCGCGCATCACGGGTTAGGTAACCCGCCTTCTTCAATAGGGCACGCATTTCTGGATCAAACTCCTGCAAAACCTTACTGATGCCATGTTTTACAGCTCCAGCCTGACCAGCAATACCGCCGCCGGATACTTTAATCATAAAATCAAATTTATTACCACTCTCGGTCACGGAAAGTGGCTGAAAGACCATCTCGCGCGCCGTATCCATAGTAAAATAGTCTTCGACGGCCCGGCCGTTCACCTTTATATCCCCAGTACCTTCACTGAGCCAGACTTTGGCAATCGCCGATTTTCTTTTACCCGTCGCATAAAACCTTGTCGCTGTCATATCTAAACCTTAAATTATTGTAGCTGTTTTAATATTTTAAGTAGATTCAAGTACTACTGAAAAACTTTTTAAATCTCTTTGACAACCGGTTGCTGAGCTTGATGTCCATGTTCGGGTCCGGCATAAATCTTAAGTTTTTTCAACAGTTTATTGCCCAATTTGTTCTTTGGCAACATACCTTTTACAGCAGAATTAATAAGTTCTTCCGGATTTTTTTCCATCAATTCAGCTGCTGTAATCGATTTAATTCCACCAGGATAGCCGGTATGATGGTAGTATGTTTTATCGTGAAGCTTATTACCGGTCAAGCGCACATTGGCAGCATTAACAATCACAACATAGTCACCGGTATCAACATGAGGTGTAAAGATTGGTTTGTCTTTACCCCGTAAAATCCTGGCCACTTCACTGGCCAGACGTCCGAGAACCTGGCCCCTGGCATCAATCAGATGCCATTTCTGCTCAAATTCTCCAGGCTTCGCCACATAAGTTTTCATTATCTCAAAATCTCCAGAAAAAACATCCGGTTACACTCAGGCAACCGGACAAGTAAGATCATAATCACACAAGCCCCACTAAACAGGGCGGCAAATTTGAAGGGCAGACTTCTAATATATCAGGCTGTCAATGTCAAGCTATTTTTAAATATCTTTTTTACGGTTTCACCTTAAAGTCATGTCGCCGCTCGGCAAAAAGTTCCAAAACCCGATCAAGGTCGGAGTATTCCAGATCGGCACTGATGGTCACCCGAAGCAGGGATTGCCCGGGTGCTACCGTCGGCGGACGAATCCCCTGAATAAAAACCCCGCGCTCCAGAAACCAGGCACTCAAGGCCATGGTTCGTTGCGGATCACCGACCACCACCGGTACAATTGGGGTCGGATCATCGCTAACCGCAATTTCAAGACGGCGCAGACCCTGGCGAAAATAGTCTGTCAGAGATCTTAGCCTGGCCACCCGGCCGGGTTCCTCAGAAAGTAGTTCCAAGGCAGCCAGCGAGGCCCCGAGAACCGCCGGCGGCAAAGCTGTTGAGTAGATGAAGCTACGCGCTTTATTGATCAAATAATCGATAAAGCGTGGGGCTCCGGCAACATATGCTCCGCAACTTCCAAGTGCCTTCCCCAAAGTCCCCATCTGCAAATCAAGGTCATCAAAACCAAGACCGAAATGCTCAGCCGAGCCCCGGCCACCAGCCCCCAGAATTCCGGTTGCATGAGCATCATCAACCATTACAATCGCGTCATAGCGGCGCGCCAACGCCGCGACCTCCGGCAACGGCGCAATATCCCCATCCATACTGAAGACACTATCGGTGACGATTAAACGCCGCCTGAAAGTTGCGGCGGTACTTTTCAGCATCTGTTCAAGATGTCCAATATCACAATGGCGATAGACCTTGAGCTGGGCCCGGCTCAAGCGACAGCCATCAACTATACTGGCATGATTAAGGGCATCACTAAAGATTACATCGCCTTCACCCACCAAAGTTGTCAAAAGCGCCAGGTTGGCAACATAGCCACTATTAAAAACCAGGGTCTTCGGGGCCTTTTTAAAAATGGCCAGGGCCTCCTCCAGCTCCCCGTGCAGGCGCATGGTACCGGAGATCAGGCGTGAGGCGCCGGCCGAACAACCATATTGTTCAACCGCCTCTTGCGCTGCGGTGCGGAGCTTGGGGTGATTGGCTAAACCAAGATAGTTATTTGAACATAAAAGGAGAGTTGGACGACCGTCGAGTATCGTATGGGCCTGCTGCGGGCCGCTGACTGTGCGTAAAAATCGCAGTTGCCCAACTTCTTCAAGCTCTCTAAGTTCAACCTCAAGAGCTGCCGGCATCGATTTTTGCAAGAAACCTTCACTCATCTGCCGAGCCCTCGTCGAAAGCTTCCCAATCGGCCAGCAAGCGACAATCATCCTGCCATTGACGTCCACTAACCGTTAAATAGTTACCAATCATCAGACCATTGGCGCCCGCCGCAAAAAGCAACGACTGGAAATCTCCGAAAGTACGCTGTCGCCCACCACAGATACGAATATCGCAGGATGGACAAACCAGGCGAAACAGAGCAATCGTCAGCAGAGCCTGAAAAGGCGTCAAACCCGATTGCTCCGCCAATGGAGTACCACTAACCGGTTGCAGAAAATTAAGCGGAATTGAATCAACTTGCAGATCGTTAAGGGTCAGGGCCAGTTCCACCCGCTGCGCCCAGCTCTCACCGAGCCCCATGATACCGCCGCTACAGACATAAAGACCAGCCTCCTTGGCGATTTTAACCGTAGCCACTGCCCTCTCATAATCGTGAGTTGTGCAGATTTGCGGAAAAAAACTACGGGCTGTTTCAAGATTGTGATGATAATGTTTGAGACCAGCATCACGATAACGAGCGGCAGTATCCGCATCAAGAAAACCCAGTGAAGCGCAGGGGGCAATCTTCTGCTCCTCGATTTTTTTCAGCATAGCTATAATTTCATTCTGCTCACTCAAACTATCGACAGCCGTCCCGCTGGTCACAATCGAGAAATTTTCCACGCCGCAAACAGCGGCTTCACAGGCCTGGGCAGCAAGCTCGGACACGCTGATCAAGGGAAAAGTTTCGACTCCGGTATCGTAAGAGATCGACTGGGCGCAGAAAGCACAATCTTCCGGGCAACGACCCGATTTGGCATTGGTGATCGCACAAAGTGCGATCTTCCGGCCGCAATGATGCCGCCGAATCCTATTGGTCAATGGCAAGAGAGAGAAAATTTCAGACCCGGTCAGAGTTCCCAGTCTAAGGGCAAGATCTTTCTCAATCCCTTCCACACCGTTCAAAAGCTGCGGCATTCGAGAACTCAACACTGTAAGAAGTTCATCGTTATTATTTTTTTGCAAAAGAATTTCCTTTTATTTACTTGGACTGCATGTTATTTTTGGAGTTTATAGAGCTTTACCGACCACTGACACCTGACGACTGAGATAAAAATGGCATTTAATCGACAAGACGGCTACTACCGCCAGGCAAAACGCGAAGGAAAACGCTCTCGAGCAACTTACAAGATCGAAGAACTCGACCAGCGTTTCAGAATCTTCAAAAAGGGCCAAAAAATCCTTGAACTGGGAGCCGCCCCCGGCGGCTGGATGGAATATATCGCCAAGCGGGTGGGAGGCTCGGGCAGCGTCCTCGGACTCGATTTACAAACCATCACCGACCTGCCCTCGCCACCCTGTCAAACCCTGATCGCAGATATCCTGGATCCCGAAACCGGAGCCCGCATAGACAATCTGGTTACCCCGCCCTTTGACGGGGCGGTCTCTGATTTGGCCCCCAACCTGACCGGCATCAAGGCAACTGACCAAGCTAATTCCATCGCCATACTTGAGACAGCACTAAACCTTGTTATGGACCGTCTGGTAGATGGCGGATTTTTCATCTGCAAAGTCTTTCAAGGCAATGAGCTGAAGTCATTTCAACTCAAACTTAAATGCCATTTTGCCAAAGTCACCCTGGCCAAACCCAAAGCCAGCCGCAAGACCTCGACGGAAATCTATCTGGTCGCAACCGGTTATGACGGCAATACCAAGCCCCAGTAAAGTTCAATCATTTGAGGTCCCCAAAAAAGATAAAGAAGGCCACCTGTGGCCAGAAAAGGACCGAAAGGAATAGCGTAACGGCCATCTTTACCCTTCCAGAGCACTAACCCCAAACCAATTACCGCACCGCTCAACGAACTCAGCAGAATAATCGGCAAAAGTGCCTTGTAACTTAAAAATGCCCCCAACATGGCCAAAAGTTTAAGGTCTCCACCACCCATGCCATCCCTTCCGGTCGAGTAGTAATAACCAGTCTTAACCAGCCACAAAGAAAACCATCCCAAAAGAGCACCCAGCAGCGATTCCCACCAGAGCATCGGCATCCACCACCAAGCCCCGGACAGACCGATAACAATCCCCGCAAGACTGAAACGATCGGGGATAATCTGATGCTCAAGATCTATAAAAGTAATCGGCACCAGCAAAGAGATTAGCAATAAAGCTCCAGCCAGTGATGGAGAGAGGCCGAACCTGAAAGCCGCAACCCCGAAAAGCAGGCCGGTTACAGCTTCAACCAGAGGATAGCGCCAAGATATTGCCTGCCGGCAAAACCAACAGCGACCTCGCAAAAAACCAAATGTCAGCAAAGGAATATTGAGCCAGAACGGCAGTTTCCGCCCACAATTCGGACAATGTGATGGCGGCGAAACCACTGATAGGTCACGGGGTATCCGATATATGCAGACATTAAAAAAACTGCCGCAAACAAGCCCCAAAACAACTATCACGACAACCATCAATATATCCATAAAAATTGCACCAATATCTGTAAAAAAACCCGAAAATTAGGCGGTTGAACAAAACACCATATTGTGTTATAAGAGAGATCAAGTAACAATATGAGATAGAGTCCGCTTACCGTAACGATAAAATATCCCACTGAAAGCGATACTCACTAAACCAAGCTAAGTTTCTCCGGCCGCCGGGCAATATCATGTCAAGAACATCTTTGCCAAGAAAAATAATATCACGGCCACTCTTAAGATGATACAACGAAACCATCTTTTCCTTCTCAAAGCACAATAACCAATGGAACTCGACTAACAATGGGAAAACAGACAAGCAATGCCTTTAATATCGGAGATCTAGCGGTCTACCCGGGACATGGCGTTGGCGAGATCAAAGCTATAGAACAGCGTGAAGTATGCGAGGAAGAAGTTCAAGCCTTCTATATTATGGTGATATTAGACAGCAACATCACCATAATGATCCCCAAAAACAACACCGTAAACGTCGGCTTGCGCCAACTCGTCAATCAAGAAGAGATCAAAGAGGTCTACAAAACTTTAAAAAAGCGCCGGGTCAAACTGTCACACCAGACCTGGAACAAACGCTACAAACAATTTCATGATAAAATAAAGCGCGGATCACTCTTTGAAGTAGCTGAGGTGTTCCGCGATCTAAATTTGATCAGCTTGAACAAGGAGCTCTCCTTTGGTGAACGTAAAATGATGGAAACCGCCAAACACCTGATCGTCTCCGAACTGGCCCGGGCGCGAGCCCTGCAGGAGAGTGACGTAGAGAAGGAGATCCATGAAATTTTTGCCTCTGAAGAAGACGAATCCTGACCCCGACCCGGCGAGCCAGAAATGAAGCAGTGCCCGGAAGACAGCCTAAACAACTTCCAACTCTCCACTGCAAGACACCTACACTGACTTAAAATCATCTTTTTTTGACTTTTCCAAGTGAAAAGTCATTGATAAGTGCCTAACTTTTGATCATTTCACGAGAAAATCGTTGCTCATAATTCGCATTTTTTTTACCATTGCAGCCGCCTTGCTCTCCTTTCAGATTGCCAGATCTCAATTTGACCGGATCGACTACGCCTGTGTCGCCTTTTTTATTTCCGGCTCTCTTGTCGCATACCTCTTCTACCTGATCAGCCGCTTAAAGAAAATCCCTTTACGGACTATACTTGGAGGGTTTACCGGTATGGTTGTCGGCCTTTTTATTGCCAACCTTCTGCTCCAGGGGGCTCCTTTTGGCGATCTCTTTGACAACCCGAGAACCAACTTTACTCTCTACCTTCTGGTCTACTCCCTGCTGGCCTATGTCGCCCTTGAGGTTGGCCTCAAAAAAGGGGATGAATTTGACATTATCCGGGCCCTGATCTCGAAGAAACGTGATGACCAGGAGAAGATCGTCGACACCTCGGTCATCATTGATGGCCGGATTGCTGACGTCTGCGAAACCGGCTTCATCGAAGGAACCCTGATTATTCCTCAATTTGTCCTTCATGAGTTACAGCTTATCGCCGACTCTTCCGACTCCTTGAAACGGATCCGGGGTCGGCGCGGGCTGGACATTCTCAAACGCATCCAGAATCAGGCCAAGGTTCAAATCCATATTACCGAAGAAGATTTTCCACGCATCAAAGAGGTAGATGCCAAGCTTGTCGCCCTGGCCAAAAAAAGAGATGCTCAAATTTTAACCAATGACTTTAATCTCAACAAGGTGGCAGACCTCCAGGGGGTTGGGGTCCTAAATCTAAACCAGTTGGCCGAAGCCATGAAACCTCTGGTTCTGCCTGGAGAAACCCTGGATGTATTAGTATCAAAAGAGGGCAAGGAACCAATGCAGGGAATTGCCTATCTTGATGATGGCACCATGGTGGTTGTCGACCAGGGTCGTCAGCTGGTTGGAGAAACCGCGAAGGTTATCGTAACCAGTGTCCTGCAAACCACGGCCGGGCGCATGATCTTTGCGAGACGTCAAAATGGTTCGTGAGTCCGCCAACAAATCAGCTTTTGCAATCATTGTGGCGGCCGGCAGCGGTAGCCGTTGCCCGGGGCCGCAAGCCAAACAATTCCTCAACTTATGCGGCCAGCCCCTCTATCTCTGGAGTGTCAAGGCTTTCCAAGAGAGCCAGGCAATTGTCGGCATTGTTGTCGTTGGACCAAAGCACAATCACGAAATTCTGCTTAAAATGCAGCAAGAAACAGCCCTTTTTGACAAGGTCAAGGCGGTCGTTGCCGGCGGCGACAGCCGCACCGAATCGGTCTCCTGTGGGGCTGCCGCTCTAGCTAAAGCAATTGATCATCTTTCAGAGTCTGACCCGATTCTGATTCATGATGGCGTCAGACCTCTGGTCACACCGAAACTGATAGGCAAGGTAGCAGAACAAACCGGCCCCAAACAACTCGCCATCCCGACTACAACACCAACAGCAACGGTCAAAAAAATAGTTGGCAAAACGATCACTGAGACCATAGACCGTGAAGCCATCGGCCTCGCCCAAACTCCTCAAGGAGTACCCTACGGACTGCTCTGTAAAGCTCTCGAGCACTGGCTCGAAGATCCCACAAAAAGAGTAACCGACGAGGGGTCTCTGGTTGAAAGACTGCCCCTGGAAAAACGGACCGGGATCACCACCATCAATGTAGAGGGCGAATCCAGCAACCTTAAAGTTACGTTCCCGGAGGAGCTGCAGCAGGCAGAATCCCTACTCCTGAAAAATATAAACAGAGAAGAAGTGCCGTATAAACCGCGCCAGGCCACCGGCTTCGGTTATGATGTCCATGCCTTTGCAAGCGAAAGAAAATTGATCCTGGGCGGCATTGAAATCCCCGACCACGTTGGCTTGGCCGGACACTCCGATGCTGATGTCGTTATTCACGCTCTAGTTGACGCACTCCTTGGAGCAGTTGGGGCCGGCGATATCGGCCAGCATTTTCCCGATCATGACCCCGCCTTCAAAAATCTATGCAGCCTCCATTTCCTTGAGCGAGCCATGACAATAGTTAGAGAGAAAGGCTTCTATTTGGAGTCTGCAGACATAACAATTGTTGCTCAAGAGCCAAAACTGGCGCCGCATATCCCGGCCATGCTGACTATGCTGAGAAAAACGATCGCCTCTCCTTGTCAACTCAACATCAAAGCTACAACCAGTGAAGGTCTTGGATTTACCGGCCGCCGGGAGGGGATAGCGACTTACGCCGTAGCCAATGTAACGGCGAAATGACCATCTCCACACTTGCCATGACGACCAAACAACGACTCTCCCCACCACACTTTTTCCCAAATCATATTTTGCAGCTGCTTGAGAGTAAAGGGCGCGCCTTAAAGCTGGCTTTATGCCTATCGCTAACTTTGCATATACTCATGCTTCTGCCATTGTCCATATTCAAGCCTCGGCCGGTACTCGAGACCGGCAACCTGGTGGAGATCAAACTGGTCGCCCCGGAGCCCCTGCCACGCAGCCAAGCAAAGCCCACTCCACCTCCTGTTAAACCAAGTTTTAAACGAAAAATTAAGACCAAAATAAATAAAAAACCTGCCCCTCTAAAAAAACCGAAAACCATCGCCAAAGAGTCGCCCCTGGCCAGGCGCCGAAGCGTACCCAAAAAAAAGCCGACCCCAACCAGTGATAAAATAAGCGAGATCAAAAAAAGACTGGCCCGACAGCAGGAGGAACAAAAACTTAACGCTATCCGTCAACGTCTCAGACAAGAGTCATCACCCGCTGCCCGGGCGCGACAGGCAAGCCTAACCCAGGCTTATAACGAACAGCTGGCGGCCTGGCTGATGCGTAGCTGGCACCTGCCGGAGCACCTCCTCAACAGCGGCCTTGTATCAACCATCAGCCTGACTATCGACGCCTCCGGAAATCTGCTCATGCAAAGTGAAGAGAAGTTATCAGGCAATCCAATTTTCGACCATGCCATGCGCCAAGCCGTCGTTAATGCGAGTCCGTTTCCACCCTTTCCGGCAGAGCTCAATATTCCTCAGGAAGAGTTTGTTATAACCTTTGACCCCAACAACCTGAAACAGTAGTCTCTAATCAGTGATCAGTGGATAGTCAAAAACATCAATCTTAACTATACAACAGCCACAGGACACCAACAAAAATGCTATCAATCATAAAAAGTATTAAACTTGCATTACCAAATACGATCATCACAGCTCTCGTTCTGATTCTTCTTATTGTATGCAGTACGGCCGGATTGCCAGCACGACTCGAGGCCCGAGTCTACCTGGAGCTAGACTCCCCCAACCTGCGCCGCATCCCTCTGGCTGTGGCCCCATTACAACCTTTATGCGGCTGCCAGGAAGATAAAGAGTGTGCTCTTTTAGGCCGTAAAATACTGGTTGACGACCTCGAATTTTCAACTTTTTTCGAACTTCTTGATGACACTTCAAGTTATCTCGAAAAGCCGAAAAGTTGCAACCTATCACAGGAGAGTTTTGACTTCCGCAACTGGTCATTAATCGGCGCTGAACTGCTGATCAAAACGGGCTATTCATTAAGTGGTGAAAAGCTGGTCGTTGAATTCCGCCTCTATGACACCTTGGCCGGCAAGATGATAGTTGGTAAACGTTACCGTGGGCGGGCCAAAAACATCCGCCTCCTGTTCCATAAATTTGCCAATCAGGTGGTTGAAAGCATTACTGGGTTACCGGGTGAATTCACCTCCAAAATAGCCTTTTGCGGACGCCACAAAAACCAACCCGCCCAAGAGTTATACAGCTCAGATTACGATGGTCACGAACGCCGACAGATCACCCGAAACAAATCTATCAATATATCTCCAGCCTGGTCCAAGGATGCAAATAAGCTGGTTTTTACGTCATACCGACGTGACAATCCTGATCTCTACTTGATCGACTTCATGAAGGGTAAAGAGTCCCGCCTGACCAATCGTAAGGGCATTAATGCAGCAGCAGCCTGGTCGGCTGACAACCGCCACCTGACCCTTATGCAGCGCTATGAAAATCATAGTGAGATAACCATCATCAAGGCTGGTTCAGGGGAGACCGTACAACGTCTCACCAAGAGCAGTGCCAACCAGGCTTCCCCCTGCTGGTCTCCCGACAACAGCGAAATCGCCTTTGTCTCAGACCGAAGCGGCACCCCCCAGATCTATATCACAACGTCTAAAGGGGGACGCTGGCGACGACTGACCAGAAAAGAGAACTACAACGCCAACCCGGACTGGTCAGCCCACAACGACAAGGTTGTCTTCACCTCGAAAATAGATGGCATTTTCCAGATCTGCACGATAAAACCAAACGGTACAGATTACCGGCAACTAACCTATGCGAGCTCAAATTGCGAAACTCCCTGCTGGTCTCCAAATGGCCGCCATATTCTCTTCACAAAAAAAGTCAACGGTATCCAACAACTCATGGTAATGGATGACAAAGGCCGCAACCTCAAGCAATTAACCTTCGACAAAATGGAAAAAAAGAGTCCCAACTGGTCTGCCAATCGCTGATTTTTCAGACACCCCAAATTAACAAGAAGTTACTCCTACAAGAAAACACCCTTTAGACACCCCCTTCAGCGACCAAAGAAGGTTCTTAAATATTTGTTATTAGCTTGATTTTTTATGTCAAAGGAGTTATGAAACGGTATCAGACAGCGTTTTAGATTGTATAAATCTATAAATTAATTTAAATCAACCCCCCAGTAAGCAGAAAAGGAGTCCCTCGATGAAAGCGGCAAAAGTAATTCTGGCATTGGCCCTAGCAGCAAGTTTAATGTTTGCATTTACCAGCTGTACCTGTAAACCCGGAGATATAGAAGAGGAGAAAGTCTCCCAGCCAAAAACCATGAGTACGCCAACTGCGATCTCACAGCAACCGGAGATTGTCAAGCCGGCAGTGATCAGCGCCGCTGTTCTTACAGTTGGCAATCGCACAGTCGACATTGGTGATAAAATCTATCCGATCTATTTTGACTTCGACAAATCCGAGTTACGCAGTGACTCCCGTGAAACCTTAAGTGAACTGGCCCAATGGATGAAAAACAATCCTTCCGTCGATATCCGCATCGATGGGAACTGCGATGAACGAGGATCCAATGAATACAACCTGGCTTTGGGTGAAACCCGTGCAGCCAGCGCCAAAAAGTACTTGGTCTACCTAGGTATATCACCGGATCGCCTGGAAACCTTGAGTTACGGCGAAGAAAAACCCTCCTGCAGTGAATCGACAGAAAGTTGCTGGAGTAAAAATCGGCGTGATGATTTCACGATCACCAGCAAGTAGCAATCTAGCTGCATAGTGCCAAAACTATATAAAAAACACTATATGTGAAGTGCAAAAAAATCCACAGGTTACGCAGACAAACCTAGATAAGAAGCTCTTTTTTATCTAAGCTGATTTGCGTAATCTGTGGATAACATATTCCAACAGTAAACCGGATTTTTCAGGTTGATTAATATGACACCTATCAACTGGCTCACTATACTGTCAACTGCAACGCTTCTGGCCATTGGTTCAGGGTGCATCAGCAACGGCCAACTACAGGAGCAACAAGCCACCTATAAGCGCCTGAATGCAGTTGAGCAACAGCTTGCCACATTGAGCCGCGAAAGCTCAAATTCTCAACAAAAACTCAACGCGGACACCAATATCCGTCTGGACAACCTGGAAAGAGAACTGAAACTATTGAGTGAAGCCGTGGAAGACAGCCTCGCCCGCCCCGAAGAGATTAAAACAACCGATAAATTTGAGTTTGAGTCAAACATCGCCCGCCTTGAAGAGCGCCTGCAAAAACTTGAAAAGAGTCCGCTGACAACCGCTACCTCCACAGCAAAGACAAAAACATCACCATCAAAAACCCAGCCCCCCCTGACAGCGGTTGTGCCTCCCTTAGCGGGAGCCCGTGAGAAGGCTCTCTACGATGATGCTCTGGCCACCTTCAAACGTGGCAACGTAAAAACCGCGAAAGACAAATTCAAAAAATTTATCGCTGCCTTCCCTGAAAGTAGTTACAAAGTGAACGCAACCTTCTGGGTTGGTGAATGTTTTTACAAAGCCAAAGATTATGCCGAGGCAATCATTAAATATGATGAAATTATTGCCTCTCATCCGCAACACCCCAAAGCAGCCAGTGCCTTATTGAAACAAGGCTTTGCGTTCCTCCAACTCGGAGATGCAACTGATGGGAAATTGATTCTGGAAAAAGTTATTACCAACTACCCGGAAAGTGATCAGGCCGAAATTGCCCGACGTAAACTAAAAAGCATTAACTAACCACAGACTTAGAATAAGATTCTGGCATGATAAATGCTAGTAAATTATCTCATTACCGGAGTGACAATCTTATGATTAAATATTAAGAGGAGTCCCTCCACTGATTACTTAACGGTAATTAACCTCTTGAAATTAAAACAAATATGTTATTCAGCAAGAATAAAACCCTGCTCGGCCTTAATATCGGCTCTGGCTACGTTAAAATAGTAGAGCTCAAGGATTCGGGATCAGTTTACACTTTAAGCAATTTCGGCATGGCTGCCCTGCCGGTTGATGCGATCGTTGATGGCACAGTGATGGACACCAGTGCGATTATCAACGCGATTACAAACCTGGCCGCAAACCTGAAGATAAAAAAGAAACGGATCTGCACATCCATCTCCGGACACTCCGTTATTGTAAAAAAAATAACCCTCCCTTTGATGGATGAAAGCACCATTGAAGAGACCATCCACCAGGAAGCTACCCAACACATCCCTTACGACATAAATGACGTAAACCTCGACTTCCAGATCTTAGGCCCCAACCAGACTAACTCCGATAATATGGACGTTATCTTGGTAGCCGTCAAAAAAGAGACTATCAACGACTATCTGATGCTGGTAGAGGATGCCGGGTTTATCCCGGTGGTGGTCGATGTCGACACTTTTGCACTGGAAAACTCTTACGAATATAACTATGAAGAGGAAGAAAAGAAGATTGTCGCTCTGGTTGATGTCGGCGCCAACCTTACCTGTATCAACATCCTTGATGAAGGCGTTACCTGCTTTTCTCGAAACATCACATCCGGAAGCCGCCTTATCACTGAGCAGCTACAAAAGAGATTCTCATTAAACTATGAAAACGCCGAGTTGCTCAAACTGGGCTCTCCTGAGGGTTGCAAGGCTGATGCGGGAACTGCACTTTCCGCAATTAATGAGGCCGCCTTTTCGATTGTAAATGAAATCACTAAGGCGATAGAGTTCTTTCACACCTCAGCCATGAACGAGGCTCGAGTGGAAAAGATCATCCTCAGTGGCGGAGGGGCCAAAATTCCCAACATTGCTCAATCAATAATCAAAAACACCGGCATTGAAACTGAGATCATAGACCCATTCCGTAATATAATTATACCGGAAAAAAATTTCGACCTTGACTATATCCAGAGTATCGCCCCGCTGGCAGCAGTTGCTACGGGACTGGCCCTGCGCAAAGATGAGGTCGTACGTAAATGATCCAGATCAATCTACTTCCAATCAGAGCTGAACGGCGGAAAGAGTTCATCCGCAAGCAGCTTTCAATTGCGGCATTGACCCTGTTATTCACAGTTGCCGTTATGGGCCTCTTTTTCTACAGAATCCAGACTCAATATAACAAAACAAAAAGCACGCTGGCACGAACCAACAAGCAGATAAAACAGCTGGAACCAATAATCAAAAAAATTGATCAATACAAAAAACAAAAGGATGAGGTCAGTAAAAAGATCGCTGTCATTATCGACCTCGATCGCTACCGTCTGGCCCCGGTTGTTACGCTCTCGGATCTCAACCGCCTGAGGCCGGAAAAGCTTTGGTTTACCAGCCTCAAGGAAAACGGCCAACATTTAACCATCAGCGGAGTAGCCATCGACAATGAGACGATCGTCAACTTTCTCAACAATCTCAAGCAGTCAGCTACGCTTAAAAATTCCGACTTAATCTTGTTACGATCTCAGACAATACAGGAGCTTCAATTAAAAGAGTTCACCATTAACTGCCCTCTCGACTTAACCTCTTTGCCAAAGCTGTTAGAAACAACTGAAGCTCCCAGCAAGGAGGAACAAAATGGCTGAACTTAAATTAGATTTCCTCCATAGCTACTCACCTTTGAAAAGGGCTTTGTTGCTGTTGGGAGTTATAGTTATTATTGCCGGAGTATTTACTTATTTTGTCTATATACCCAAGTTAAAAGAGGTTGAAAAACTCGAGAAAAAACTTAAAAAAGCTCAGATAAAACTCCACCAGACCCAACAAATTGCCAGTCAGCTGCCGGAATTTGAAGCCGAGATCGAAAAACTTAATCTCGCTTTCAAAAAAGCTCTGAATAAATTGCCTGACAACAAGGAGATTCCGGCCCTACTTTTAAAGATCACCAAACTTGGTAAAGATTCCAAACTGACATTTAATCTTTTTCAACCCCTGGCCAGCCGCAACAAAGATTTTTATGCTGAAGTACCAATCGATATAGAGGTTCAAGGCAGCTATCATGCGGTCGGACGATTTTTCAACCAAATCTGTGCGATGCCTCGGATTGTCAATATTAATAACTACAGCCTTGGCGACTATCAACTGGTTGAAGGAGAAGATCTCCTTAAAACCAGATTTCAGGCCGTCACTTACACCTTCACTGACAAGAAAAAACCGGAAGATAGTGAGAAGAAGAAGAAGAAGAAGAAAAAAAAGAGATAAACTTATGATAAATTTCCCTCGCCCAGAAAATCTCACTCGATCGGCAATGATTTGCCTCTTGCTTATACTTATGCCGTTTGGCATCATGGCGGCGGAAAAGATCAGCGATCCGGACGTCGAAACTTTGAGCCCGGAAAAACTTGCCTCCCTGGATAATAAAAAAGCACTTTTTAACTACGATTCATTAAACCGCAAAGACCCGTTCCACCCTTTTATCGATTTTTCCCAGATTGAACGTTCTATCCCCACTGACACCAGCCGTCCCCTGACACCACTGGAAAAATACGCTTTAAACCAGTTCCAACTGGTCGGCATCATCCTGGCGGGAGAAAAACACAACTACGCTCTGGTCGAAGACCCGGAACATATCGGCTACACCGTCAGAGAAGGGGATAAAATCGGCAACTTAAGCGGTCTCGTTAAAGAGATAAAGGGCAACGAAGTCATCATTGAAGAACCTTATCTAGATATTTTTGACAAACAACAGACGCGAATGATTTCGCTAAAACTGCGCGAGATGGAAGAAGATAACTACCTGATTCCCATGGATGATAAATAATCTCTGATGGAGCTGAAAAATATGAACAAGATTAACAAAGTAAGGCTAAAGAAAAATAGAGCAGCTCTTTTCATGGTCACAACTTTATTACTACTGACCTGTATTTTTCTTCCCGCCGTAAACGCGGAAAGCCCCGAAAAGATTATCTCACTTAAAGCTGAGTTTTTAAATGATAATGTCGCTCTTCGCTTTACCAGCTCCGCAACTGAAAAAATCGACTACCATATTTTCACTCTTGAGAGCCCACCCCGGCTGGTAATCGATTTTCCTGATGCCAGCTATGAAAAAACAACTGTCAACTCGATTATTCAAAAAAGCGGTTATTTGCGCCTTCGTGCCTTTAATTATGAGGATAAGGCTCGCATCGTTCTTGATACCGAATACGCTGTACTGCCCCCATTCACCCAACAATCCCAGGGTCTTGAGCTGCTGGTGACTCTTGGCAAGGCCGCCCCTGGAAGCGCAAAATCAAACTCTGGAAATAATCGTAAAACCCAGACAGCGAAAAGTACCCGAAAAAGCCGTTCATTTAAGAAAGATAACAAACCTATCACCGTTGATTTCAAAGGAACCGACATTCAGAATGTCTTACGTTTCTTAGCAGAAATCAATCATCTTAATGTCGTTATGGGTGACAACGTTAACGGCACGGTAACCTTGAGGTTAAAAGATGTCCCCTGGAAACAGGTGTTAAGTATCGTTTTGAAGACCCACCAACTGGGTATGGAACGCGAAGGCAATGTTGTCCGTATTGCTCCATTAGAGGTCTTTACCAACGAACAGCTTGCCCGAGAAGAAAAAAGAAGGGCTTTGGCTGAGAGCAAAAAAACCGCAGAGGAGATTCAGGACACGGTTTTAAAGATTCTCAAGGTCAATTTTGCCGACATTGATGAAGTTGCCAACAAGATCGAGAGTGCAATTTTAAGCGATAGGGGAACCGTTGAAACTGACCCCCGTACTAACTCACTTATTATCAGTGACATTCCTGACCGACTTATCCGGGCCGAAGCTCTCTTGCGTGAGCTCGATGAACCCGTAAGACAGGTTATGATAGAAGCCAAAATAGTAAAGGTTGAACGAAAATCGGCCAGCGAATTCGGAGTTCAGTGGGGCGGAGCTTACGGTAAAACCACAGATGATAGATATTACGGCATCTCCGGTAACAACTCTCTCGGCAGCACCGGACTGCCGCCGGTTGACGATGGTGCCGGCGGCCCTGACATTGCCAGCTCCTATGCTGTCAATTTACCAGCCACAGCGATAACCAGCGGTATCGGAATCGTCTTTGGCAAAATTGACAAGTACAACCTCAATCTCAAACTCTCTGCCATGCAAGGTGATGGTAGTGCCAATATTCTCTCAAACCCAAAAGTCCTGGCTCTCAATCAACATTCAGCCCGAATTGGTCAGGGTCAGGAGATTCCCTACCAGACAACTTCACAGGAAGGGACAACAACTGAGTTTAAAAAAGCGGAATTGAGTCTTGAAGTAACGCCAACAATTACGAACAATGGCATGGTCTCAATGGAAGTTATTGTCAGCAAGGATTCTAAAGGAGAAAACACCCCTGATGGGCCGGCAATTAACACCCAGACAATTACCACTTCACTACTACTGAAAGATGGTGAGACAGCCGTAGTTGGCGGTATAATCGAGTCCACGAAATCAATAAGCAACCAGAGTGTACCAGTCGCTGGAAAAATCCCTATCCTGGGATGGCTTTTCAAGCATGACTACAAAGATTCAGACCAGACCGAACTGATGATTTTTATTACGCCACAGATTATAAAATAAGGATTCAAACTTAAATAAACAAAGAGCAACAAAAGGGGGCGCATCTTCCAGACGAAGTTGCGGCCCCTTTTTACTTTTTTGTGACTACTCAGGTACCCATAATGCAAAAGTTACGTTGTAGCGGATAGCGACGACCTTTGCTTCGCCCTCTATACCGGGGACAGAACTAAAGGTCTGTCCCCACGTCGAGACAGTTTGAGAACGAAAACTGAAGTCACCCTACGGTGAGAAAATATCCGGCTGCCATGCAATCTTGCTTTGCTCTCTGTGGTAATTTACAACCTGGCTTACACTGGCTAATTGCTTTTATAAGAACTTTTAGCGAAGTCAAATATACACAACTTCACTTAACTCTGACACCACTTACAGGCTCATTCTCGGCAATTATCACACCATTTGCAACACAGGTGTAGCTGCCGGCAAAACTATCTTCTGTCAAAGATGTGATCTTGTAGGTGTAGACATAGATCCCCATATTAAAAGTCATTACGTATCCGGACTCCTGGCTTGAGTAGGCCATTGTCGGATAATATGGCGGCCAGATTGCACTGATCGAGCCATCACCTGGCTCAGTCACTTCGAGAAATGTTGAGTGTACGCGGTCGACTCCATAGTAGCTGGAAGTCACCTGCCAGGTACCGGCCAGAGAGTGAATATTAAGGCTCTGCATCTCCAGCAGGTCCTTATTGAAATCAAACGCACCCCCACTGAAAGCATTCTTGATATAGGTGGCGATATAAAGCGTCCCCCCCATATATTTAAAGTCAGAAGCGTTGTTAAAAACCTCATCGTCAGGCGGGTTGATTATAATATTGCCAAAGTTAAAAGAATTGCCACCATCATCAATTTTTTCCCCCTGGCATAAGCTGCAACCTAATGGACGGAAATCGACTTGACTCAAGTCCACTTTCAAACCCGGTGAAGCGCTGTCCAGATACCAGAGGTTCTGCCAGCCGAATGCTGCCTGGTAAGGAAAGGGTTGCAGAGTACCATTCTGAGCCAAAGCGTATATTTCACCTGAAGAGTGCGGATCGTGAGAAAAAAGGATAAAGAGCTGACCGGTTTGATTCGTCGAAGCACTGGCCGACAATTGATAGTCAAGATCTGCCGTAAAACTGTCGACATCGGAATAAACAAAGTCAGCATTGGCAATACCCTGCAGGAGCACCTCATATTGGGTGCCCCAATCGATCTCTTCAAATGGCGTAGCGGCCATATCCTGAACCGGTCCGATACTCAAATAGAGAGTATCTTCAAAGAAACCGGAAGAGGTCGGCTTAAAAGCCACCTGACCGGTTATAGAGGTACCGGGCACAAGTATATCCCCGCCTGTAAACCCGCTGACACTGTAAGTATCACTCCCGGTCGCTGCTCCCTTAATCTGTAGATCGAGTTCTGAACTGTTTGTAATTGTAACATCCAAAACTGTGATGCTGCCGACTTCACTGTTAGGAAATTCTAGGGTATCAGGAGAAACATCAATCTCCATGCCGCTACCCTGCAATGAGATCTCCTGAGGCGGCAGATCGTGATCAAAAAGGATCCGCATAACCGAGCTGAAATCACCAACTGTATCCGGAGCAAAGGTCAAGGTTGCAACCTTACTCATACCTTCTGCCAAAGAGCCGGCACTCAAACCTTTGACGGTAAAAAGAGGACTTGGCAAATCGATCGCGACAATCTCAAAATCGACATTACCGGTATTGGTTATGACAAGGGTTTCAGTTCTTGTGGCCCCCAAGGCAACTTTTCCAAAAGAGAAGGTTTGTGGTTCCACCGTAACCGCCGGAGTGGAAAGATCGACTCCGGCCCCACTTAAAACGATCTCTGAAGTTGGAAGACCGTTATCATAGAGGACCCGTAAAGTAGATGAATATGACTGTGGTAAAGTCGGCGTAAAGGTTGCCAGCGCATTAAGAGTTCCATAGGCGGGAATAGTTGCGGGAATACCACTAATATTGAAACTACTACCCGGCTGATCAATGGCGGTAATTACGACATCGACATTACCGGTATTGGTAAAAACAAGGTTAGCGCTCTTGCTCTCCCCAACTGTGGCGTTGCCGAAATCGATATCGCCTGGAGGATGTACTCCTGCGATAATATTGGTTACTCCGACACCACTTAAACTAATCGAGTTTGCTGCCACACCAAAATCATAAAAGACCCGCAAAGTACCAGAATATGAACGCGGCTGATCTGGAGAAAAGGTTACCAGAGCCACCAGATCTTCACCAGCGTTTATAGTCCCAGAAAGACCGGTCACGCTAAAACCTGCCCCCGGCACATCCGCCCCCTTAATCTCAACATCGACATTGCCGGTATTAGAAAAAGTAAAAACCATCGATTTACTTTCACCAAGAGTCACACTTCCAAAAAATCCTGAACTGGGACTTACTCGAATCCCGGCAACCGGCGGTACGGTTGGAACCCGTACACCTTGAAGATTAACAGTCAAATTAGCAGCATCAGACTGGATGGTAAAATTATCGATATAGGTACCATCAACGGTCGGTGCAAACCTGACATAGAGATTATAACTGGCTCCTGGAACCAGATTAATAGTTGACCCGTCAACTGATCCCAACTCCGGAGGTAATGCTACATATGAGAATGGACTAAGCAGAGGCGTCACATAATCGATCTGGATAGTAGAGTCACCAGTGTTTTTCATTTTAACCGACAGGGTTGGAGATTCTCCCGACTGAACCGAACCAAAATCCAACAACGGCGGCACCAACGGCGTATCGTCTTCATTTAAGAGGATAAGCTGGGGCTGGCCTAAAGTAAAACGTTGCCCATAGATATCGGAATTAGTCGTATTAAGATTTCGGGCATCCTTCCAGACGGTCATAAACTGATGGTTTCCGGGGTTATATGCAGTAACCGGATTATACTGGTTGGCAGCTTCAACGCAGACGGCATAATTATTACCCCGCAAACTTCCCTCGGAATCAACAAACTGGCCAAAGATGTCGAGATTTTCCAATGATACCTGAGAATTCCTGCCATCCTGCCAAGTTACAAAAAAGCGCTGGTTGGTTGAATCAGTAGAGACCTGAGGTCGGGTCTGATTGGAGGAGAGAATATTTTGATCCTGAGCTCCGTCGCCATTAGTATCTTGAAAACTGATCGGCAAATTGAGGCCATAGAGCCCTCCACCCGAATAGATCAACTGGGCAAAAATTTTACTATGAACACCATCACCGGCACCATCACGTGCATCCCGATCCTCCCAGGCAACCAGAAATTTCCGATGTGCGCTATCGAAACCCACGGCCGGATAAAAACTGCTTTTCGAAGAAGCGTCTACCAACTGAGAATGAACTACGCTCTGATCGATATATTTATCAAAGAGACTGAAGATATGGACCTGACCATCATCATTATCCCACTCATCCAAAACCAGCTCGGCAAAAAAATTATCATCAGGATCAGGGCCTGTAACGGGATCCTCTTCAGGTACATCCTCAAAAGTACAGGTCAGCGTCGCCCGTCCCCGAACCCCTTCCCAGACAATCAGAGCTTCCGGTGAAGATTCATCACAGGCGATCGTAACATTGTTTACATTTTTGAAATATTCATAGATATAGACATCTTCTGAAGCTGTCGTGCTATGGGAAATTAGACGTACGGTTCGGTCGAAACTACCGACATTTCGAATAATCTCAACCGCAGCCGGAGTTCCGGATGCAGCCGCTATTGAGGTATAACCAATATAACTGGAATCACCAAAATTCCAGTATGTAGTCCATGGTGCGACCCCAAACGGCAATTCTTCTATCCGTTGCAAAGCGTCACGACTCTCTATCCAGACCAACCAGAACTGGTCACGGGCTGTATCATAGGCAATTTTCGGCAATTTACGCGAAGTCAGGCTATCACCGCCAATAGAGCTATAACCAACAGCAACCTCACTGCCTAATGTCGCCCCGGATGAACAATCTGCAGCCAGAGAAGAGATATCGAGAAGTTTATAAGCGAGATGTCCTGAAGCAGCCCGAGTGTCCTGCCAGGCGATCATGACATTATCGGCACTGCTGCTGGGTGAATTACGGTATGCGGCCGTCGGTACCGTCTGATTACCGGAAGCCTCACTGATGACGATTTCATCACCACACAGACTGCCGTCGTCATTAATAAAACGACCGTAAATATCGGCCCCGGAGGCACTCCAGTTGCGCCAGTCTTCCCAGACCACAAACCATTTATTTTTATCCGGCAGGGCTATAATTGTGGGGTTTTGCTGGTCGTCACCAAGCAGAACCGGAGGAGTCACAGTTTCATCTTCAATCGAAATGGGGATATTGTCGCCTTCGTTGGCAGCTTGGAGTGGTGGAATTGAAATTGCCATCCCGACTACAAACAACAAGAGA